>SLCQ01000048.1 GCA_007125745.1 Nitrincola sp. | reverse complement strand
TCATATCCATCTGCTGTGCATATTGATGACAATGATGTATTTTTCCGGCTTGATAGCTCATTGGCAACACGGGTTTCCCTGTAAATCGTCCATCATCTAATTCAGGTTCAATCCCAATCACCCCATCAAAACCCATGACTTGCGCCAACGGTTCTACTAAAAAGCTCTCACTAGCAGAAATCATTAACAAGTGATGGCCATCAATACGCAACCGTCTAACCAGATCTAATCCTTGTTGATAGATACGGTCAATCAGATGATTTTTTACAAAACTCTCGGCAGTGATCGCGACCTCTTGATAGGTTTTACCAACCAAAGGACTTAGATTTAACGCCAAATAGGCCTCCATATCTAAGTTTCCATGCGCATAGGTATCCATTAACTGCCGATGCTGTGCTTGAAACTCATCCAGCCGTTCAATCCAGCCTAGTCTCACCATCTCTTCTGACCATAACTGCGAGCTATCACCATTTAATAAGGTATGATCAAGATCAAAAACCGCTAAATATGGAGTTTTCATAACACTTCCTTAAGGTTAATAAGTTAGAGCAATGCAACCAAGAGCAGACCTAGCATCATCAAACTGAGCGCGAACCAGCGGAAAGAAGACAAGGTTTCTTTCAGCCAAAAAACGCCCAGCAATGCACCGATCGGTATGGAGGCTTGACGAAGCGCAACGATATAACTGACGTCATCGGTATAAGCCATGGCAATCAAGACTAAGCCATAGGTACCTAACACCATCACGCCAGCAATCAGCCACACTTTCATACTGCCCATAAGCAACACTTTTAAGGCTGTTCGTTCGGATGCTATCAAGGCCATTAACGGAAACATCCACAAAACAGCCATCCAAGCTTGCAACACCATGTATTGCAGACCGGCGGTTGTCGCGGATATGCCATGTTGTTGCATTAGATCGATGGCGGCTTTATCTGTCAGCGAGTATCCCACTGTCCCAACTGCTGCAAGCAGCATAAAGCCCAAGGCCGGTGTCAAATACACCTTCAGTTTAAACGCACTTAATCGCACTAGGGGTAACAAAAATCCCGCTAACGCAATCAAAAACATGCCCAACATATCCACTAATGAGAGCAACCATTGCTGCCATAGTATCCAACCGACTAAGGGAACCATCAGCACGGGTAAGGCTCTGGCTAAGGGGTACAGAACACTTATTTCGCCACGTGCGTAGGCCCAGGCTAAGCCTGCCATATAGATGGTTTGAAACCCGCCCGATAGCCACAACAGTTTCCAAAAATCGCTTTCAAGCCTTAACCACAGCCCATCTAACAGAAGCACTGGTAAAAAAACCAGCGCTCCTCCGAACATTGCCAACGCAAAAAATGCTAAGGATGGAACCTGTTTTTTCCCTAAAAGATTCCATCCAGCATGTAAGCATGCCGATACGAGTACCAGAATCAGTGCGAGTTGACTCAAGGCTGCTCTGCACCCGCTAAGCGAAACCCTATCTCTTCTAACACTTCAGGCAACTCTGCAATAGAATCGATAACGTAGTGAGCACCAGACTGGCTTAACGTCTGATGGGCGACGATTCGCTTAACATCCTGCTCAGCATCACTCAAGGCCATCCAATCTTCATAAGACAAACCGACCTGATTACCAGAAACCGCCACCGCAACTGTCCACATCCCTGCATTCAACCCCTCTTCAATACCTACTGCCGTATCATCCACTTTGACACAGGCTTGAACACAACTGGCGGCTAAATCTTTGGCGTTCTTTAATGCCATCCAAGGAAAGGGTCTTCCTGCGGGAACATCGGTCGCACAGACCACTGACAAGGGTTTAAATCCTTGCTCAGCCAATGCAGGCATCAGCTCAGCGATCATTTCGCGGCTATAACCTGTGTTAACACCGATATCGATATTTTCTTCGTCACAATAGCTCACTAACTCATTTAAACCGGGAATAACACAGTTATTTTCACGAATGGCGGCCAATTGGAATTGAACAAAATCTCGATACATCTGATCAACTTTGTCTTTGAATGCGACTGTTCCCTTGTGACTTAACCAGGCTTCAGCAATTCGGGGCATCGCTAACAAGGCTTCAATATGTTCGCGTTTCTCTTTACCCATCGGTGCTCGGGCTTCTGCTTGGGTAATGGCAACACCTTCAGCCGCAAATAATGCCTGAAATGCTTGGATGGGTGCCAGAGAACCGAAATCCACACAAGTCCCCGCTAAATCTAAAATAACCGCCTGAACAGGCCCAGCATAACGACGTTGATAGGTATACATAGAAAAGTCCTTAAAGAAATTAGACAGTAATTGCCGTGTTTGTGATGTTCTGTTGATTAGATTGAGACGTCGTCATGGCCGTTAAGCCTAAGACCTGGCAGGCATCAGCGACAGCTGATAACACTGTATCGATCTCTTCATCATGAAGCTGCCCGATACACCCTAAGCGGAAACTCTCAACCACCGTGAGCTTGCCGGGATAAATCAATACACCTCGCTGTTTCATGGCTTGATAGAAGGCGGTAAAGCTAAAAGCAGGGTCATCAGGCGATAAAAAGGTGATGATGATGGGGGAAAGCCAGCGATCTTTTAGCAAGGTCTCAAACCCGAGTGCTTTCATACCGGCGACCAAGCGATCACGATTGCGTTGGTAACGTGCCAAGCGCGCCGGCTGACCACCCTCTTGCTGATATTCAACCAAGGCTTGCGAGAATGCGGCAACAACGTGAGTCGGTGGTGTAAAGCGCCACTGTCCTGTTTTGATCATGTATTGCCATTGATCATAGAGATCTAAAGAAAGAGAGACACAACGTCCCTGACATTCTTTGAGTAATGTTTTACGTACGATGGCAAAACCAAAACCGGGTACAGCTTCAAAGCACTTATTCGCCGAAGAAACCAAAGCCGCAAAAGGTAAAGTCTTTGCATCAATGGGTAGTGCACCAAACGCACTCATGGAATCAATAATTAACTCGCATCCGGCGCTTTCAACCACCTCGGCTATCTCTTCTAAAGGATTGAGAATTCCAGAGCTAGTTTCACAATGAATCAATACAACGTGGGTGATATCAGCATCTTCTGCCAAGATTCTGTCGACTTCTTGAGGATCAGGAGGCAAATAGTCACCCATATCTAATAAGACGGTTTCTCTATTCATTCGCTCAAGAATGGTGGCCGCTCTTTTGCCATATGCACCATTCATCAGTACTAAGGTTTTACTTTCGGGCGATAACAAGGTTGCAAACGTTGCTTCTACCGAAAAGGTGCCACTTCCCTGCATAGGGATACACACAAAATCATCCTGAGCATTGGCAACCGCTAATAAACTGTCACAAATCTGAGCTGTGACTTGGTTGAAATCACTGTCCCATGACCCCCAATCACGAAGCATAGCTTGCTTAACGGTGATACTGGTTGTCAGTGGTCCAGGTGTAAGTAATAAAGGTTCTGTTCGCATAATCATCAATCTTTCCAAAAATAACGCGTTGTGACATTAACGTTGACGCCAGTCTTGGGCCTTTCTCAGGAGTACAAAGGTGACTCCCGCGTGCAGTAGTTTCACCACAATAGAAGTCAGCAAGATCAGCACCGCCATCGCCGCTGCACTAGCGAAGTAACCCGCTTCATCCAGATGAAGCACCGATACTGAAGCTAACCGTGTGTCAGGGCCGTACAGGAAAACGACGGCAGATACCGTGGTCATCGCGTTTACAAATAGGTACACCGAAATATCCAACACCGCAGGCAATGAAACGGGTAACGTCACACGCGTGTAGGTTCGCCAGAATGGAACTTTTAACGATGCACCGACGGATTCAAACTCAGGGTCTAACTGTTTCAGCGCCGTCATCGACGTTAAATGACAAACGGTATAGAAATGAATCAGGGTATTAAGAATCAATATCGCCAAGGTGCCATACAAAAAATTCAATGGATTAGCTGGATGGTTGAAAAAGAAAATGTAGGCTAAACCTAACACCATACCCGGTACCGCCATTGGCAGTATCGAGAAGAGATGAACCGATTGGCGCAATAATGGAAACTCTTTGCTTTTTTCAACTAACCAGGCATTGGTAAAGATCACCAACGTACCGATAAGTGCGACACCACCCGCCATCTTTAAAGAGTTAAACCAAGACTCCCAGCCGCTGCCACCCAGTCCATCAAAGGTATAGTGGCGAAGTGTAAAGCTAAGGTTATAAGGCCAAAATTGAATCAAAGAGGCATAAACTGCGGTACCAATAATCAGTAGAATAAACCCTGCAACGGCATAACAGATGAGCGAAAAGGTCCAATCCCTGACTCGAGAAGGTTCGGGCTGATAAGGAACCGCACGTGACGATAGTTGCGAGGTCTGACGACGCTGTACCCATCGATCCGCGATAAACGTGAAGATAGCCGGGAGTAGCAATATAACACTCACGACAGCGCCCATTTGAAAGTTTTGCTGCCCCACCACCTGCTTATAAATATCTGTTGCCAGCAAGTTGTACTGACCACCGATTACTTTTGGCACACCAAAATCAGTGATCGCTAGGGTAAACACGACAAAGGAACAAGACATCAAACCATAACGCACACCGGGTAAGGTCACGGTCATAAAGGTTCTAAATGCCGAGGTTTTCATCGCCTTGGCTGCCTCGTAAAGCCTTGCATCACTGTTAGAAAGTGCTGTGACTAATATCATTAATGCATGTGGAAAAATCCAAAAACACATGCCGATAACAATACCAATAGGCCCATAAATACTGGCGCCACCCAATAATTCTTTAAAGTAGCCTTGATTACCGAAGATATACACCAAGCTAATCGCTGGTAATAATGACGGTGCTAAAATAGGCAGTAACGTCAGTACCCGAAAGACTCGTTTACCCGGCATACAGGTACGTGTAATGCCGTAAGCGCACACAAACGCCAAACTCACCACGATGATCACGGTCAGAATTGCGATAAAGAATGAATTGACGATAGAGTTGGCTAATGCTGGGGTCGCAAAATAATACTGATAGTTGGCTAACCCAATAAACTCACCCGCACTGTTTTGCAGGCTTTTCATCAGCATGGTATAGAGCGGCAACGCCAAGCCAATTAACATCAAAGCTAAAGCGGCCAGTAAAAAAAGCAACTTCAGCAAAGTCTCTGAATTAAATGTTATGCCTAGCCTAGCTGGCCATTTGAATGTTGCTGTGTTGACAGACATCTCACTTCACCTGCTCTGCAAAAATTCGGCAATAGCACTGTGGCATTTTTAAAAACACATCAAGACCCTGAGCAACCACCATTCTCTCAGCATCGGTGTGTTGCAAATCAACGACTATTTCCTGATCAAGCGTCAAGAGCTCACAGGTGACACGCAAAAACGCACCTAAATACTCCGTATGCACAACACGCGCTTCCACTGCATTGTCATCAGGCTTTTGATCGAAAAGCTCGATCTCCTCAGGTCGAATGGCCAAACTCGCTGAATCACCACTAGATAACTCGTGAGGCAGGCTTGGAATAGACTGATGACCGAGCAAAACACTGGAAGGAGATGTCACCTCAATAGGAATCAAGTTCATACTGCCAACAAAACTGGCCACAAAGGCATTCACGGGTTGACGGTAGATCTCTTCAGGCGTCCCCACTTGCTCTATCACACCATGATTCATCACGACAATACGGTCTGCCATGGTCAAGGCTTCTTCCTGATCATGTGTCACCATGACGGTTGTGACACCCAGCTTTTGTTGCAAGGATTTTATCTGTTGACGAAGATGAAGACGGACACGTGCGTCCAATGCGGATAATGGCTCATCCAATAACAGAAGCCCAGGTTCGGTCGCCAAAGCTCGTGCCAAAGCAACACGCTGTTGCTGACCACCCGATAACTGAGCAGGATATTTTTTCTCAGAACCTTCGAGCCCAATCAGCTCTAAAAGCTCTTTGACTCTTTCCTGAATACGTGACTTGTTATACCCCTGATTTTTCAAGCCGTAAGCGATATTGTCTTCCAGAGTTAAGTTGGGAAACAGTGCATAGGATTGAAAAACGATACCAAAATCCCGCTTTTGCGGCGGTAATAAGCTGATATCTTTCTTGTTTTGGTAAACCTTGCCGCGTGTTTGTAGCTCTAGACCGGCGATAGCGCGAAGCAAGGTTGTTTTACCACAACCTGAAGGTCCCAAGAAACAAACAAATTCACCTTCATGTATCTCAAGATCGATCGATTTTAGTGCGGTAAAATCGCCGAACTCCTTACAGAGTGATTCTATTTTGAGACAAACTTCCGATGTTTGGGTTTGAGAAAGCGACGAATTAGACACTAAGGCCGTCACCGTCGATTGGTGTATAGAATGCATAACGACTCCGATATCCATAGAGATAGCTCATCCCTGAGCTAGTAAGTGATGATCGCTTGAATCAACGCGCCTCAGTTTTTCCATCGTAGCGACGTTGCCACTCTTGCAGAATGCGATCACGATTGACGGCTGCAAAGTTGAAATCGTTATCGATCATGCGCTCAACAATATCTTCTGGATAATTTTCAATGGGTTGAGCCACACCTGGCATCGCTACAACAGCATAACCTTCGTTGTACATTTCATTGGCTTCACGGCTAACAATCCAATCCATTA
>SLCQ01000115.1 GCA_007125745.1 Nitrincola sp. | reverse complement strand
TCTGCATAATCTATCTGGATTTGAGTTAAATCCTTTTCAATATCAGGATAACGTAATTGATAGCGATAATCTGGAAAGTGCAGATTTAGTGGTACAACTAAGCTAAGCTCGAGTTGTTTATGCGGAGCATAAAGGGCTTGAAGAGCATGACTGTATTGATCTTGAGAAATATTCGGATCTGTCAGCACCTTTAACAGTGGATGACTGTCCAGTAGATGATGTTTGTTTTGGGTATATTGTCTAAGTTGCTCCAGTAAGATTCTATTCATTCAACGACCTCGCAACCGACAGCCAGCCAGTATTTTTTAACGAAGAGCGTTGAAGCTCATCTCTTAATCTTAGGAGTCGTAATCGTGTCGCATTATCCCATGGGCGGCTAAAACCTATACGCTTTTCGACCCATTTCCCAAAAGATTGTCTCGGTGCAATGCCTAAAATACCATCATGATGTTCAACCGGTTTGTTGGGATTACCGCCCCAAACCACTTCATCAACTTGCTCTGTGCGCAATAAAAAGATATGACCGGTTGATTTATCTTGCATGCTAATACGAAGACCTGCTGCACCGGCGATATGTGTTAAAAGATCATCAGAAATGAGGTCTTTTATATGATTCTTATAAAAAACCAGATCATGACAATGTTGAGCAAACCAACTATTTAAGTCGCCAATAAGCTGTTTTTCGAAAGGAATACCTGCCGTATAAAGCGTTTGATTATGGGACCATACCACTGCATCTGACTCAAACTCTTCCAACAACCATTCACTGAAGGTTTGCCACTGCAACACGTGGTCGTCCATCATATCAATAGACTTCAGGATTTGATGAGTGTTATAGGCTATCTCATCGACCAAGCGCACCCGGTTAGTCGTTTTGATATTGCGTAACAGCATATTAAATTCATCAACAACCTCTTTAATGCCCCTCAAACGTTTTAGCGGTAAATGCAAAGGATGTTGACTGTGGCAAGAGATCAAGGCATCTAGCTCTTGTCCAGCACTAATCGGATAGGACAAAGATGAGCGATCTCCCATGTTCTGCATATACACCACATGAATAGGTGACACGCTTCTCAGATCCGACCAGGTAAGGTCAGCGGTGGAATCACCTAACAATTTAGCAACTTCAGCCTGAGCATCCTGAATCACCCGCCATGGGTTTTTAAGGTAGAGTTGACGGGCAATTAATGGAATATCGCTGGCAGGAAATCTAAGCCCTAAATAACTGCCAATGGACTGCCCTTTTGTGACTTCAGCAACAACTTCGCCATCTCCATCTTCTAAAAACTGATAGTACATGACACGATCAAAACCAGTTACTTCGGCAATCCAGTACACCAGTTTCTCTCTTAAAGATTGCAAATTTGAAAGATCATATACTCCACTAAAATCGGGTGGTGAGATCCAACTGGAGAAGTCAACATTATGTTCAAAAAATTCAATTAACCACTGATTTTCAACACCGCGGGTAATGATCAAATCAAAAACACCTCGGTCGCTTTCGAAGCCTTCTTCAAGCTCAAGTCGAGCACCCGGGTTACCCGAAGCAAAGTTGTTGGAAATGGAGTTATGACTTTCGGCACGAGTATTTGTATTATGTGAAGCGGATGAGAGTAAAGCAAGTATCGTTCCATCCGCTACCTGCTTGGCAAATGTTTGTGGATTAAGTCCGGTTAAATCCTCAAAATTTTCAGAAAAGTGTAGTAAGTCAAATTCTTTTGAGAGGATTAACAGAGCACCATAGGATTGTATGGATCCACTATATTGAAGCTCCTCTTTTTCGCAGTCGGCTAAAAAGCCTCTATGAACCTTACTCATACTTAACCCTTACCATTTGAAGCTTTTCCAAACTCATTCATGTTTGACCTGATTTTAACAACTGCTCAAACTCGTCAGCTGAAATGGGTTTCGATAACAAATACCCCTGTATCTGATCGCACCCATAAGCCTGCAACCAAGACAGTTGCTCTTCAGTCTCTACACCTTCAGCAACTGTTCGAAGGCCTAAAGCCTTGGCCATACCCAAAATGGCTTTAGCGATGGCTTCATCGTTGTCGTCAACGCCAAGGCCATCCACAAAAGTTTTATCAATTTTAAGTTCCGTTAAAGGCAAGCGTTTTAAATAGCTTAAGGATGAATAACCCGTACCAAAATCATCCACAGACAACCTGATACCTTGCTCATGAAGTTTAATAATGTCCTCAACCTCTTCACCGTCCTTAGTCATCAGCGAGCCTTCGGTGATCTCAACAATAACGGATGTTGGTGAAAGCAGGTTTTTTTTCAATAAAGTTTGAAGTCGTTCAGCAAACCCTTTGTCACGTATCGACTGAGCACTTATGTTCATCGCCACTGGTGGGCAATTCAAACCACTTTGCTTCCACTCGAATAACTGTTTGACGAGCATCTGCTCTACAAGTTTCCCAAGGTCAACGATCTGGGTACTTTTTTCAGCCACAGGGATAAAATCAGCAGGACTCACCTGTCCTAAGGTTTTATCATGCCAACGCAACAAGGCTTCTGCGCCAACAATGCGACTGGTATCTTGGGCATCAAATTTAGGCTGATAAACAAGATAAAGTAATCTATTTTGAATCGCTTCATAAAGCGCACTCTCAATCGCCGCTTGTTTAAGAATATGAGTGCGATGTTCAGGTCTGAACAGCTGAAGGCGATTGCGACCATCTTCCTTAGCACGATACATAGCGGTATCGGCTGATTTGATAAGACTCGATGAATCCTCGCCATCGTCAGGATAAAAAGCGGCGCCTATACTCGCAGATACAAACACTTTACGACGCTGTATGACAAAATGTCGGCTCATCTCATTCAGCACACGAGCAGCTATGATCTCAGCGTCTTCAATACTACATTCGGTTAAAATAATGGTGAATTCATCACCACCAATTCGCGCTACGGTATCGACATCTCTGACCACTTTTCTTAAACGATCTGCGGCTTCTATCAATAACTCATCACCGGCGTGATGCCCTTGAGTATCATTTATCGATTTAAAGTTATCTAGGTCGATAAACAGCAGAGCCAGGTTTTTCTTATGTCGACGCGCCTGAGCGATCGCATGATCTATGCGATCTTGGAACAGATTACGATTAGGAAGGTTAGTAAGCGTATCGTGGGTCGCTAAAAACTCTACTTTACGTTGAGAGTCCTTAAGGTCAGTAATATCAGAAAACACTGCAACAAAATATTCAGTTTCGTTATTTTTATTATCAACACGATTAATGTTCAGCCACTCAGGATAGACTTCGCCATTTTTACGCTTGTTCCAGATTTCACCCTGCCAATAACCACGGTTATTAATATCTGACCACATACGGTCATAAAACTCTTTACTGTGACGACCCGATTTAAGTAGCTTTCCAATTGAATTACCTAAAGAGTCACTGGTGTCATAGCCGGTAATTCTTGTGAAGGTTTCATTTACGGACTGAATCAAGCCACTGGAATCAGTGATGGCAATGGCCTCACCTGCATTTTCAAACACACGCGCAGCGATCTTAAGTTGATCTTCTGCATGTCGACGCTGTGTAACATTCTCTGTCTCAGTAATAATAACCTCAGGATGTCCTGCACTATTTTTGAGAACCTGATGGACAGTTTTATAAATATTCTTAGAGTTATTTAGCTCTAAAGTGTGTTCATGCTCTATAACACTATCGGTTCTAATGGCTTCAAGATCACAGGCCCAGATACTACCCGCATAGGTGTTAGGGAAAAGTTCAAAATCATTTTTGCCAATGTACTGATCCGCATCTAAATCAAACGCTTCAATAAAGCGTTTATTGGCAAACAGATAACGCCCTGTTAAATCCTTCATCGCCATCAGGATAGTGGTGTTTTCCATCAAAGTATTCAATCGAGATTGCGATGCTTTTAATGCAGATTGTGCTTGATCAATGTCCGTCACATCAATAATCGCCACCACCAATGACTGCATTCTGTCTTGCTGATCAAGGCCGGGGGTTACGCTTATTTGAAATGTTCGCCCTTCACTTTTAACCGCCTTCTCTTCTCGATCACCGTGAGCCAAGACCGATTGCATCAGAGAGGGAACACATTCTAAGTTTTCAGGAAAACGGATACGCTCAACATGTTGCATAATGGCTGTCGGTCTGAGATTAAAACGACGTCCCGCTGATGCATTAAAACGCTTTAAGCAGGTGTTTTTATCAAAGACTAAGATAGGAAACTCAATTGCGTCGTAAAGATGCGTATACTCACTGGTCAGCTGTGTGAGTTCCGCAGTCTTAACATTCATCTCCTCATTTAAGCTCACCAACTCTTCATTCGTCGCCTGCAACTCTTCATTGGCTGCCTCTAGTTCTTCATTAGTCGCTTGAAGCTCTTCATTTGCGGCTTGCGCTTCTTCGTTGAGAGACTGCATCTCCTCATTAGCGGTCGCCAACTCTTCAATTAGCGCTTGAAGGTGCTCACGCGTCGCAGTCAGCTCTTCAGCCATCTCAAGCTCTGGAATCAGGTTCGCTTGAAAATCAGTGGTTGAAACCTCTTTCTTCGTAACGACGTTGCTGATCATCACTACAAAAGAACCATCGAGTCGCAATGGAACGGGTAAAACAGCTAACTGATAGCTCTTTTCATCTAAGACCCGAGGTCGACCTAATTGACGTGTATTGCTCTTTTTGAAACGATGCAGTAACGCCATCAACTCGCCTTGAAGATGACTCACAACAACGTCAGTGACAGACGCTGAAGTACTGCCTACGGGAAAATGAAAGTATTGAGATACCTGACCGGTTGTGTGCATCACATGCCCTGACCCATCACACAGCGCTAGGGTCGCATCAAAATAATTCACCAAGGCATCTAATAAAATGGAAACATGATCCTTTTTCTTATGTGTCGGTGTCGGCATCCTTTTTACCTGTGTGGTCAACACTGGTAACACACTGCTATCACCCTGCTTAATAAACAGTCGCTCACGACGATTATCTGCGGTAAAAAGTTGTTCTGCCTGGGCAACACTTTCTGAGCGACCTAAAAAGAGATAACCGGGATGCCTGAGCGCAAAATGAAAGCGTTGTAATACTCTGGACTGTAAAGGATTATCAAAATAAATTAATACATTACGACAGGTAATTAAATCTAAACGTAAAAAAGGAGGATCATCGACAAGGTTATGGCGCGCAAAAACAATCATATCTCTGAGGCGCTTGTTCACCTCATAGTACTTTTGCATCGGCTTAAAAAACTGTTTCAAGCGATCTTTAGACAAAGAAGCTAAGGCTGCGGCCGGATAAAGACCTCTTCTTGCCGTATTCAGGGCTTCATCATCAATATCCGTCGCAAAAATCTGCAAGGGTTGCGTCATAATCCGCTCACCCAGCGTTTCGGCAAACAGTATGGCAATGGAGTAAGCTTCCTCACCGCTTGCACATCCCGCCACCCAAACACGAATTTCCTCATCTGTAGAGCGTTTACTACAGATATCCTGCACCTTTTCGCGCAGAACGGCGAAGGCTTCTCTGTCTCTGAAGAAAGAGGTCACTGATATTAGAATATCACGCGATAGTAGATCCAACTCTTCAGGGTTTGAATCTATCCATGCTAAGTATTCATCGGTAGAGTCATGCCCTGTTGCCACGACACGCCGACGAATTCGACGTGCTAAGGTACCCACTTTATAACCAGAGAAGTCCACTTGGTTCCGCTGTTTCAACAAGGTCAGCAGTTGATTTAAAGCCGAGTCTGATACGTTATCAACATCACTTGATCTGGCGGGGATTAAAGCAGGCAAACGCGTAGCAATTTCATCAGGCTTTAAAACAAAATCAGCGACACCTGCCTCAATAGCGGATTGTGGCATGCCCGGGTACTTGGCAGACTCAGGAAGCTGCGCTATTGAAATTCCGCCTGCCGCTTGAATCGCACGTAACCCCGCAGTGCCATCAGAACCTGTCCCTGAAAGCACAATACCCACCGCATTATCACCACTGTCTGCGGCTAAGGATATAAAAAACTCATTAATGGAAGGCTTTGGAACGACTTCTGGTTCAGCCTGTTGAAGATGCAACACACCCTGCTTAATCGAGGCGTTGTAACTGGAGGGTACCACGTAAATGGTAGCCTTGGCTGGCACGGTGCCATCTTTCAATTCCACTACTTGTAATGCAGTCTCACGACCCAAGATATCGGCCATCATACTTTTATGGGATGGCGATAGGTGTTGCAGAACAACAAAGCTCAAATGTGTGTTAGGTTCCAAACAGGATACAAAGCGAGACAAGGCCTCTAATCCACCAGCTGAAGCACCTATTCCTACAATGATAGGCAGAGAGGACTTACCTTGACTTTCACTCATCTATCATAACCTTATCTCATGCTTTCAAACAGAACAGTCTACATTAATATAGATAATACAGGCTTTATTGGATCATAACAGAGCCCATCTTAAAAATAGCATAAAAAAAAGCCGCTTTAGCAATCCCTATCTAAAGCGGCGACCTCCTGCTACGGTGAAAATAATTACTTAACCGTTTGACTCGCGCTGGTAAAAATGAACTGAGTACAAGTTACAACAATGTAACTTATCTTTCACCTCATTCACTGATAAAGGTACAATGCAATATCACCTAAATGCACAAG
>SLCQ01000101.1 GCA_007125745.1 Nitrincola sp. | reverse complement strand
TGGGCGGACGTAACGGCAAGTGCCACAAAGGTATTGAACCGCGTACTTCCCTGAAAAAAAGAGGTAAATGCAGGGTTGTTTAGTCTGACAACCCCTTGCACCAAGTAACACACTAGCGATCCGATACCTAAGAGTAGCACCACTGCTAACATGAGCTTGAATGACTCCTGCCCAGATAAGCTGGCCTGGCTCAAACTATGCACCAACAAGGCGGGAAAGAGAAAATAATAGGTTAGTTTTTCAGCTGGCAACCAGAATCCATCTCCGGGAAACTGGAATCGACGCATCAGGGCGCCACACACCAGCAAAGCAAAAACGGGCCAAACCACCAAAAAAACGGCCAACATCTTACCTCTCCAACATTACATAGGAATAAAAACTCAAGACTAAATGAGAGTTGATATACCCACAAAATGTGCTTGAATTAACAATATAAAACAAATAACCCGTCCTGATCTGACGTGAAAAAGGACTAGCATACTAGGGAATTGATATCATGCTCAGAAATATAAAAATTTCTGTTCGACTGATACTCGGCATTGCGCTGATGCTGTTATTAGTTATCGCCACGATTGTTCCAACCACACTTACCGTGTTGAGCAATATCACACAACGTGCAGAAGTTCGTCAACTTGAAGACCTACACAACGCATTACTCTCCTCCATTGATGAAACGGCTGACCAGGCCCTACGTCTCACAACAGCATCTATCACAGGGTCAGGTATTATTGAAGCCTTTGCTGAAAAAGACCGGGAGCAACTCACCTTACTCACCAAACCCACTTATGATGCCTTGCGAAAGCAATACAATATTCAGCAATTTCAATTCCATCTACCTCCGGCCACCTCTTTCTTGCGCCTACATCGTTTAGATCGTTACGATGACGACCTCAGTGGTTTTAGAGAAACCGTTGTTCAAGCTAATCAACAACGGCAACCTCAAAGTGGACTTGAAGCTGGCGTTGCAGGCATCGGACTACGTGGCGTTATTCCAGTATATTATCAACAGCGACATCTGGGATCTGCTGAAGTCGGCCTCTCTTTTGGACAAGACTTTTTTGACCGTTTTACCGAGCGTTTTGAAGCCCGCGCAGCCTTGCATATTCCAGCTGAAAGTCACTTTTCGACCTTTGCTTCCACTCTGGGACTAGAAACTCAAATCACAGCAGACACCTTAAGAAAGGTTCAGCAAGGCGATACCTACCACACCCGAATTCAACTGGATGGAGAAGATCGAGCCGTCATGGCACGCCAAATATTGGACTTTGCTGGTAATCCTATAGGCGTACTTGAGTTACATATCGACCGAGCGGAGTACTCTCAAGGTTATCAACAGGCGCTCATGAGGATATTAACCATAGGAACCCTCTCTTTATTAGTGGGACTTGTTTTAGCCTACACCCTCTCTCGAAGTATTATCCAGCCACTCACCCAAACAACACAAAGCTTACGAAATATTGCTGCAGGCGACGGCGACTTAACCGCTCGCTTGGATGCCAGAGGAAAAGATGAGTTAACTGATTTAGCCCTCTCTTTTAATCAATTTGCCGAACACATTCAGCACATTATTAAACGAGTGAGTGCCGCCACCGTTCAGCTTGCGGCGGCGGCTGAACAACTGTCTGCCTCAAGCACAGATACGTCCAATCAAGCACAGCGAGTGCAGACAGAAACCCTGCAAGTAGCAACCGCCATGAATGAAATGACAGCGACCGTATCTGAAGTCGCTGACAATGCTGATCAAACCTCATTCAGTGCCGGCTCCGCCAACACCTTGGCTGAAGATGGTAAACACACCCTTGAGACAACCCAGCAGACCGTTCAGGAATTAGTTGCAGAACTGGAGTCTACAGCATCCACAATTAACCATTTATCGGATCATAGTCAGGAGATTACTCGTATATTAGATGTTATTCGGGATATATCGGAACAAACCAATCTTCTTGCGCTTAATGCGGCCATCGAAGCTGCTAGAGCAGGTGAACAAGGTAGAGGGTTTGCCGTAGTGGCCGATGAGGTTCGAACCCTGGCAGGCAGAACACAAGCCGCCACTGTCGATATTCAAGAGATGATTCAACGCCTGCAAGACGGTGCTGAAAAAGCCGTAGACTCTATGAAACAGAGCAATACGAAAGTACTGAGCAGTGTAAAAAGCACAGAGGAGGCAGAGGCAGTGCTGAATCAAATTGTTGAGGCGATCGGTAACATTAACTCAATGAATGTCCAGATTGCAGAAGCGGCTCGACAGCAATCCCAGGTTGCCGATGAGATTAACCAAAACATCAACCTGATTACGGATACCGCTGAGCTCACATCCACCAGCACTGCTCAAGTCCACACAGCGGCAGATGAGTTATCTCGCCTTGCCAATGAATTACAGAGCCAGATAAAGCATTTTAAAGTATAAGTGCTATTTAATACTAACCGCCACCATCAACCAGCTGACCAGAGCAGTTACACTTAACCGCCCTGGTCAGTTGCGGTGAAACCTTAACGAGCTGCCAACAACTGCCTTCCAGCGTCAACGGCTTTTCGCACTTGGCTGGGTGCTGTACCACCCATATGATCACGAGCTGACACAGAGCCTTCTAACGTTAATACATCAAATACATCGGACTCAATAACATCCGAAAATTGACGCAACTCTTGTAGCTCCATCTGTCCTAAATCTTTTCCGGATTTTATACCATAAGCAACAGACAACCCGACGATTTCATGCGCATCACGGAAAGCAACGCCTTTACGCACCAAGTAGTCCGCCAAGTCTGTCGCGGTTGAAAACCCTCGTAAAGCAGCTTCTTTCATTACATCTTTTTTAGCTTGTAACGCTGGAACCATATCTGCAAAGGCGCGTAAGCAACCCTTAACCGTATCCACGCTATCAAACAAAGGTTCTTTATCCTCTTGATTGTCCTTGTTATAGGCTAAGGGCTGTGATTTCATCAAGGTTAACAGTGAAAATAGATGCCCATATACACGCCCACTTTTTCCCCGAACAAGCTCAGGTACATCAGGATTTTTCTTTTGCGGCATAATTGAAGAGCCTGTACAAAAGCGATCCGGCAAATCAACAAAGTTAAACTGAGCAGATGCCCAAAGTACCAACTCTTCAGACATACGTGTCATGTGCATTAATAACAGACTCGATGCAGCACAAAACTCGATTGCAAAATCACGATCTGACACTGCATCAAGTGAATTATTAGCCGGCGATGAAAACTGCAAAAGTTCAGCGGTGTAATGACGATCAATGGGATAAGTTGTTCCTGCAAGCGCAGCAGCCCCCAAGGGCATTACATTGATACGTTTACGGCAATCGACAAAACGCTCATAGTCACGGCTGAGCATCTCGAACCAGGCCATGAGATGATGCCCAAAAGTCACAGGCTGTGCCGTTTGCAGGTGAGTAAAGCCTGGCATTACTGTATCTGCTTCACGCTCAGCTAAGGCTAACAGCCCCTCTTGTAAGCGCGTAATTTCATCCAGTATCAGATCGGTCTCATCACGCAAATAGAGACGAATATCTGTTGCAACCTGATCATTACGCGACCGACCTGTATGCAGTTTTTTCCCCGTAATGCCAATCTTTTGCGTCAGGGCCGCTTCGATATTCATGTGGACGTCTTCAAGGGCCACAGACCACTCAAATTCACCACGCTCAATCTCAACGCGAATTTCACCTAAACCACGAATGATATCGTCACACTCAGCCTGAGTTAGAACACCGACTCGAGTTAACATCCTTGCATGGGCGACAGACCCCTGAATATCCTGTTTATATAGGCGTTTATCAAAATCTACCGATGCAGTAAAACGAGCGACAAAGGCATCGGTTGGTTCCGTAAATCGTCCGCCCCACTGTTGATTGGTCTTTTGGCTCATACAGAGACTCCCTAGGATCTGGCATGCAATCGATAATAAATAAAATAATCAGCCCATTATAACAACATCAACATAACATTGCCGTGCTGATTATTGTCGCTAGGCTTATTCTGCTACAATCGTTCGAAAATTAAGTAATGATAGGGTTTTAGGATTCCAACATGAACAGAACCATCCGTATCGCAACACGTCGAAGCCTTTTAGCATTATGGCAAGCAGAGTATGTCAAAGAAGCGTTGGAGACACACCATCCAGGCATTCAGGTAGAGCTTGTCACTATGGTGACTAAAGGCGATAAGATTTTGGATACGCCTTTAGCAAAAATTGGTGGGAAAGGACTGTTCGTCAAAGAACTCGAAACCGCCATGCTGGAGAACCGAGCCGATATCGCAGTGCATTCAATGAAAGATGTCCCTATGGAGTTTCCAGAAGGTTTAGGCCTAGCTGTTATTTGTCCTAGAGAAAACCCTACGGATGCTTTTGTTAGTAATCACTATAATTCGTTAGATGATCTACCTGAAGGTGCACATGTTGGTACCTCTTCGCTTCGTCGAGAAGTGCAAGTACGTGAGCGTCGCCCTGACCTGAAAGTCAGTAGCCTGCGAGGCAATGTTCAAACACGCTTATCGAAACTGGATGCCGGTGAATTTGACGCCATCATTCTTGCCACTGCAGGTCTACTCCGACTCAAACTGAATGATCGTATTCGTCGTGAAATGCCTGCAGAGGAGTGCCTTCCAGCCGGTGGGCAGGGAGCTGTTGGCATCGAATGCCGCATGAATGATGAAGAACTGATTCACCTGCTCCAGCCGCTACATCACGCTGAAACCGCTTCACGTGTCATGGCTGAGCGTGCCATGAACCGCCGCCTTGAAGGTGGTTGCCAAGTGCCTATCGGTTGCTACGCGACTCTTCAGCCCAATGATCAGATCTGGCTTCGTGGACTGGTTGGACTGCCCGATGGTAGTCAGGTACTTCGTGATGAAATATCTGGCCCTGTCAAAGATGCAGAAGCTTTGGGCATTACGCTAGCAGAGCGTTTACTTGATGCAGGTGCTGATAAGATTCTTAAACAGGTCTACAGTGAGCGCGCCTAAGTGGTTGATAGCAAAATGACCGAGGGACTGGACAATCCGCTAGATGGGCTACGAGTGCTGGTAACCCGCCCCAACGAGCAAAATCAGCATTGTTGCGAGCTTGTCTCCGCTCTCGGAGGCACGCCTGTTAGCTTGCCTTTGATCGAGATAACACCTGTCACAGAGGATGATCCTGAGTTCATTAATGTAAAACAGTGCCTGCTTAATCTTGATCTATATCACAGGGTCATTTTTGTCAGTCCTAACGCTGCACAAATAGGTGCAGACTGGATTGATCACTTCTGGCCTCAACTCCCGATTGGTATCCAATGGATCGGGATAGGTCAACAAACTGTGAATAGATTAAGTGCACTGGGGTTTTCAGCTTGGTGTACTCTTGATGGCTACGATTCTGAAAGTCTACTCAGCCATGACTCGATGCAAAATGTTCAAAATCAACGTATTTTAATTATTCGTGGCAATGGTGGACGTGATTTAATGCGAGACACCTTTCTCGCACGGGGAGCAAAAGTTGACTATTGTACGGTTTACTATCGCCGTTGCCCCAGTTATTCTGAAGAGACGTTAAGAGCAAAACTGTTAGATGAATTACCGTCAGCCTTGCTGATCACCAGTGGTGAAGGACTGACTAACCTGCAGAAGCTTGTTTCTGCAGTTTCGGCACACCGGTTTCAGGCTTTGTATAACACGCTGCTAGTCGTACCGAGCGAACGTATTGCTAACATAGCACGCGAATTGGGGTTTCAGCGAGTTACGCTTGCAACAGGACCGGATGATAAATCAATGGTCCGGGCCATTCTCCCGGAAATGAATTGGAACAGCTGGCATGAAAAACAAATCGGATAACAACGACCAGAAGCAAAATACTGACAGCACTGATACAAGCAAAGAGACCCTCAATAACGAAGTCTCTGAGCCTACTTCTGAGGCCACAAAAGAAACCACTGACAACTCCAACACAGATCAAAAACCAGAATCTGAGTCAGCCACAAGCTCAACTGAAAGCACCCCCACTGCAAGCATCCCTCAAGCGGATGTAAAGTCACCTGACAAAGAAAGTAATCAAACATCCAGCTGGGCAGGAAAAACAGCGTTAGTTATTGCACTTGCTGCTCTCGGTCTTTCTGGCTATTTGTACCTGCAACAACAAGATCTGCACACTAAAACAGTCGAGTTGAACGCTGAAGTGGAGAGTCGTTTAGCAAATAACGCTTCTGAAGTTGCGCGGACTGTTGCCACCGTTAGCGAGCAAGCAGCAAGTGTCAATCAGCAACTTGGCCAGCTACAAGAGCAAACGGCTACCGGACAACGTAATATCGACAGCCTGCATGAACGCCTAACCCAAAGCATTCAACAGGTTCAAGCTCAGCAAACGATCACTGAAACGGACTGGTTGTTAGCAGAGGCGGAATACTTACTGCGTTTAGCCAATCAACGTATTTTGATGGAGCAAAACACCAGTGGTGCGCTTGCGCTATTGCAGTCAGCGGATGAAATATTGCAACGCGCTGATGATGTGTCTCTTTATCCTGTTCGCGAAGCCTTAGCCAAGGATATTTCAGCCCTGGAAGCGGTACCTCGTGTCGACACTGAGGGCGTTTTCTTAAGACTTAGCGCATTGAGTTCTCAGGTACCTAATTTGCGTATGATTCCTGTCACAGACCGCCACCAGCTTCCAAGCTTAGTGGATGAAATGACGCCTGAGGCTGTTAGAGAAACACTCGGCCCAGGGCCACGCCAGGCCTTTGCCAATGCGATGCAAAAGTTTGAACAACTGGTCGTGGTGCAGCACCGCGATGAGCCTGTGCAGCCTCTGCTGTCGCCAGAACAAACCTATTTCCTGCAGCAAAACCTCCATTTAATGTTTGAACAAGCCCAACATGCCTTGTTACAACGCCGTCAAACAGCCTTTGACGAAAGCTTAACCAAGGCAAGTCGTTGGATCAGTGATCACTTTCAAGAAAGCGACGCTACGACAATTGCGCTACTTGAGGGCATTGAATCACTGAAACAAGTTCAAGTATCAGTTGAGGTGCCACCCATCAGTGGTTCATTGAACTCTTTGCAACAGCATATTAATGAGTTGCGCCGCCTGAAGCGTGAAGGAGGCCAAGGATGAAACGTGTCTTTTTACTGCTTCTTATCGCCTTAGTGGTCGGTGCTTGGACAGGTCAGATGATGCTGACCGATTCAGGCTATGTGTTATTAGCCTATGATCAAACCACAGTTGAAACAACCTTATGGGTATTCTTAGTCGGTGTAGCCTTAGCTTTTATAGCGTTTCACCTGCTTTTCAATCTGCTATTTAACCTAAACCTGCCCACAGGTCAGTGGCGCTTATGGCGCTCAGCAAGCAAAAAGCGCAATGCACGCAAAAAAACCCTACAAGGTTTACTTGCGCTATCTGAAGGTGATTGGAGAAAAGCACAAACAGCCTTATCTCGATCTGCTCAAGATGCTGATATTCCATTGGTAAATTACATTGCCGCGGCAAAAGCAGCACACGAAAGCGGTGATGCCAATAGTGCTGATGATTTACTTAAAAAAGCCCTTGAAAGCTCACCTGACGCTTCTTTAGCCATTAGCGTGACGCAAGCACAAATCCAAGTGTCGAGAGGTCAACTAGAAGCCGCACTGGCCAATTTGCTGGCACTTAAGCGTAATCACCCTAAAAATAAGCAGATTTTATCACTATTAGCCGATGTGAAAACACAGCTTCATGACTGGCAGGGTGTTGCCGATCTACTACCTGCATTGAGACAATACCAAGCGTTACCCGACAAGCAACTTGAAACACTTGAACGTAGCACACTGTTAGCCTTGCTTAAAAAGCAACGTACTCCGGCTACCGGCAATACACCAGAGCCTGAACAACAAGTTCGTCACCTGCAAAGCATGTGGGTTACAATGCCGAAAACCGTGTCGCAATACGATGAAGTAGTCGTAGAGTATGTGTCTCAGTTAATTGAAGCCAAGGGTGATAAGCCCGCCGAAGAGCTACTAAGACAGAGACTAAATCAAAAGTGGAGTGAGACACTCATTCCTTATTACGGTTTAGTGCACAGCCCCAAACCACGTAAGTTATACCAACAGGCGCAACAGTGGCTTGGCAACCATGAACAGAGCGCTGGCCTTCAGCTTGCATTAGCACGCTTAGCTTGCCAATGCGAACTCTGGACAGAGGCAGTAGCGTTTTACGAAGCCAGCTTAAGTATTGATGCTAATCTTGAAGTCTGTGCTGAGCTAGCTCGTCTGCTTCATCAACTCGATCAACCTGAAAAAGCGTCGCTTATCATGAAGCAAGCGTTTAGTCAGGTAGGTCATGGTTTGCCGGACCTACCATCACCAAAGCCAGCACTGGCGGCAACAACTGCAGAGTAAATTCTTCGAGGCACTGAACTCTTGAGTGTTCAGTGCCTCGTAATTGTTAATATAGCGATTAGCCCTATCACTTATTAGGACGAGGCGCGTAGGCAAACACATCGGCATGTATCTGCTTTTCTGAAACACCTTTTGCTTCAACCGCATCCACTAACGCGTAAACCATTCCCGGTGAACCACAGGCAAAAATGACCAGGTTTTTAGGGTCGGTAATGCTGTTTGCTACAACCGCCGGCAAAGAGGTTCCCTCATCTAGTTGTTCAAGCTCAACACCCGATATGATCGGTGTAAAACTGAGCATAGGATAGGTTTGGCGCCATTGATCAATTAAGTCTTTTAAATATAAATCAGACTCTTCTCGAACGCCCCAAAAGAGATGCATTGGCACTTTCACGTCTGCGAAGAGCAGATGCTCTATCATACTTTTGATTTGCGCAAATCCCGTGCTTCCCGCAACAAAATAGATCGCTTTAGTTGACGCTAACTCTTCAGCGACAAGGTGGCATTGCCCCATCGCCATACTCACTTCGACAGATGGTTTATCTTGAAGATGCGTTAATAGCGCTTGATTGAGATCACTGCCCGGCATAGATCTTATATGGAGCTCTAGATACTCGTTTTGCTCAGGTGCTGAAGCGATTGAGAAGTAGGCGCTTCTACCATCAGGTAAAAACAGTTCTAAATACTGCCCCGCCTTAAAGCTCACACCCTGATTCACTAACGACTGATAACCCAGCCGAATGCGAAAGACATCACTACTTAAACGGTCAAAACTGAGTCTATCTAGTGTGTATCTAATCACTCTTTACTCCTTAAAATACCAAGATCATTCCACATATCATCAATCTTGGTTTTTACTTCCTCAGACATTTGAATGGGCTCTCCCCATTCTCGCTGTGTTTCTCCAGGCCATTTATTGGTAGCATCTAAACCCATCTTAGACCCTAAGCCTGAGACTGGCGAGGCAAAGTCCAAGTAATCAATGGGAGTATTCTCAATCATGACCGTATCCCTGGATGGATCCATACGCGTTGTCATTGCCCAGATAACATCCTGCCAGTCACGTGCATTCACATCATCATCACAGACAATCACAAATTTTGTGTACATGAACTGACGTAAGAATGACCAGACACCTAACATAACGCGCTTTGCATGCCCTGGGTATTGCTTCTTCATGGTCACGATCGCTAAGCGATAGGAACACCCTTCGGGTGGCAGATAAAAATCGACAATCTCCGGAAATTGTTTTTGCAAAATAGGTACAAAAACTTCATTTAACGCTACCCCCAAAACAGCGGGTTCATCCGGCGGCCGCCCTGTATAGGTACTGTGATAAATAGGATCTTTACGATGGGTGATCCGCTCTACCGTAAACACGGGAAAGTGATCCACTTCGTTATAATAACCGGTGTGATCACCAAACGGCCCTTCTGGCGCCGTTTCATCCGGGTCGATATAGCCTTCTAAAATAAATTCGGCACTGGCCGGTACCTGCAAATCATTACCAATACATTTCACCAGTTCGGTCTTACCACCTCGTAATAAGCCGGCAAACGCATACTCTGACAGTGTATCGGGTACCGGTGTCACCGCGCCCAAAATAGTTGCTGGATCAGCACCTAATGCGACCGCAACAGGGAAGGGCTCTCCTGGGTGCTGTTGCTTCCACTCTCGAAAATCAAGCGCTCCGCCTCGATGTGCTAGCCAACGCATGATTAATTTATTGCGACCAATCAACTGCTGACGATATATACCCAGATTTTGTCGCGGCTTATTGGGACCTCGCGTAATGACCAAAGGCCAAGTCACCAATGGCCCGGCATCTCCTGGCCAGCAAGTTTGGATAGGAATACGGCTCAAGTCTACCTGATCGCCCTCAAGCACAACGGCCTGACAAGGTGCTGACTTGATGACCTTAGGTCCCATGTTAAGCACCTGCTTAAAAACAGGTAGCTTCTCCCAAGCATCTTTTAAACCTTTAGGAGGCTCAGGTTCCTTCAACTGTGCGAGTAACTTACCGACCTCTCTCAAGGCGGTGACAGACTCTTCTCCCATACCCAGAGCCACCCGCTCAGGAGTGCCAAAGAGATTGGCCAATACTGGGATGTCGTAGCCCACGGGATTTTCGAATAGTAAAGCAGGACCACCCGCTCTGAGGGTTCGATCCGCAATCTCGGTCATTTCTAAAACCGGGTTTACAGGATGAGTGATACGGACAAGATCACCGCGTTGCTCTAACATCGCAATGAAGTCGCGGAGATCCTTATATTTAGGAGAAGACATAGTCAGGTACCGATCGTTGAAACTCTGCGATCCGCAGCGTGAAAAGTTGAGGATAATCGCAGGTTGCTACGCCATTACCCTCGTTATGGATCGCTTACTTACGCTTCATCGACATGAAAAACTCATCATTGGTTTTGAAGTCTTTCAGCTTATCGATGACAAACTCTGTGGCAGCCGCATCTTCCATGGGATCGAGAAGCTTTCTTAATATCCAGATGCGTTGTAATTCATCTTCTGTTGTAAGCAGATCTTCACGACGTGTGCCGGAACGACGGATATTGATGGCTGGGAAAACACGCTTTTCAGCAATGCGTCTGTCTAGATGAACTTCTGCATTACCGGTTCCTTTGAACTCTTCGTAAATCACTTCATCCATTTTTGAACCGGTGTCTACCAACGCCGTAGCGATGATCGTTAAACTGCCACCCTCTTCAATATTTCGAGCTGCACCGAAGAAGCGTTTAGGACGCTCAAGCGCATGCGCATCAACACCACCAGTTAATACCTTACCAGAGGATGGGATCACTGTGTTGTAAGCGCGTGCAAGGCGAGTAATCGAATCCAGAAGAATGACTACATCCTTTTTGTGCTCCGTTAAACGCTTAGCTTTTTCGAGAACCATTTCGGCAACTTGTACATGGCGAGATGGCGGCTCGTCAAAGGTAGATGCAACCACCTCTCCTCGAACAGTCCTTTGCATGTCAGTTACTTCTTCAGGACGCTCGTCGATTAGCAACACAATCAAGTAACAATCGGGACTATTACGAGTGATGCTATTGGCAATATTCTGTAGCATAAGTGTCTTACCCGCTTTCGGCGGCGATACTATCAATGCACGTTGCCCTTTACCCATCGGAGAAACCAGATCAATCACTCGAGCGGTGATATCTTCGGTACTGCCATTCCCAACTTCCATACGCATCCGTGACTGCGCAAAAAGAGGCGTTAGGTTCTCAAACAGGATTTTATTTTTGGCATTTTCAGGTCGGTCAAAATTGATTTCGCTGACTTTCAACAGCGCAAAGTAGCGCTCGCCATCTTTAGGAGGGCGAATTTTACCTGCAATGGTGTCGCCCGTGCGTAAATTAAACCGACGTATCTGACTGGGTGATACATAAATATCATCCGGCCCTGCCAAGTAAGAGGAGTCCGCCGATCGTAAAAAACCGAACCCGTCTTGAAGTATTTCTAGCACACCATCGCCATAGATGTCTTCACCGCTGACAGCGTGCTTTTTTAGAATGGCAAAAATAACATCCTGCTTTCGCGAACGGGCCATATTTTGTATGCCCATGGTATTTGCGATTTCCAGCAGGTCTGGAACACTTTTAAGTTTTAGTTCTGATAGATTCATAGTTTTTTGGATGCAGCCAATTTTGACTGATAATTGAATGGTAAGCCGGAGGATTGAGTTGGAAAGAACTTCGCAAACAGCGAAACGAATATAAAGGGTTTAACGTCAAGTGTAAAGTTTCTAGGCCTAGAAATAAAACAAAATTGACCCAGCGCAAAGCTTAAGGGTGTTAACACTAACACCCTTATAGTTGACGTTACAGGTTCGCATCAATAAATGCAGAAAGCTGAGATTTTGATAATGCACCAACTTTAGTAGCTTCAACGTTTCCAGCTTTGAATAGCATTAAGGTTGGAATACCTCGAATACCGAACTTCGGTGGTGTTTCATTATTATCATCGATATTCAGCTTACAGACCTTAAGCTGACCATCGTACTCTTTAGCAATCTCTTCCAAAACTGGGGCAATCATTTTACAAGGACCACACCACTCTGCCCAATAGTCGACGAGTACAGGACCGTCTGCTTTTAGCACATCCTCTTCAAAAGAGGCATCGGTCACATTGATAATTTTCTCACTCATGTCTCTCATTCTCCATAGCAGCACATGCTTGTAATCGTTTTAATAATGAGATCATAACACCAGCCACACTGATTTGTGAACTTATCCTATGGCTTAAGCCATCGAAGTATTTAAACAAATGGGTTCTTCTCGATCTCTTGCTCTGGCAAAATACCTGACATTAAATGCAGGTGATTGGAGCATCCATGGAATCTTACGTACAGACGGACCGTTTTGATCAGCCCTCTGAAGGGTCTTTATTAGCGGCTATTGATATCGGCTCAAATAGCTTTCATATGGTCGTTGCTCGCTTAGTTGCGGGTGAGTTGAAACCACTTGATATCATGTCAGAAAAAGTACAACTCGCGGCTGGTCTAGATGACACGGGATTGCTTTCCACACCTGCACAAGAGCGAGGAATTGACTGCTTAAAGCGTTTTGCGGAGCGATTAAAAGAGTTACCTAGAAGCGCTATTCGCGCGGTGGCAACGAATGCATTAAGAGAAGCATCTAACCGCAGTGAATTTATCGAACAAGCCAATAGAGTGCTAGGCCTTCCGCTAGAGGTCATTTCAGGTTATGAGGAAGCTCGTCTAATCTATCTGGGCGTTGCTCACACCTTAGCGGATGACACGGGTACTCGCTTAGTCATCGATATTGGTGGTGGCAGTACCGAATGTATTATCGGTGAGCGTTTCGAACCTAAATTACTGGAAAGCTTACAATTGGGATGCGTCAGTTTTAGCGAAGAGTTTTTTCCTCATGGCAGTATCTCAGATAAAGGCTTTCAACAGGCCAAAATGGCCGCTATGCAAGAGCTACTGTCTATCCGGCGTAATTACCGACGTTTAGGCTGGCAAAGCTGTGTTGGCTCATCTGGGACAGCAAAAGCCATTAGTCAAGCCTGTGCCGAGCTAGAACTCTCAAATGGCCGCATCACACTTGATGCACTCAAGCAACTCAAACTCTTTTTATTAAAGTACAAGCAGGCTGATGAGATTCCACTCACCACTATCAAACCCGAGCGCAAAGCGGTTTTAACGGCAGGCACAGCCATCTTAAGTGCTATTTTTGAATCACTCGACATTGAGGCTATGGATTATTCTGATGGCGCTTTAAGAGAAGGTGTCTTGTACGACATGGCAGGCCGACTACGCCATGAAGATGTTCGTGAACGAACCATCTCCTCTTTGATGAAGCGCTATCATATTGATGGACGCCAAGCATCTAATGTTGAATCTTCTGCACTTTTTATGCTGGCCCAGGTGCGAGATTCATGGAAGCTAGATGACAACGAATATCATGATATGCTCTGCTGGGCAGCCCGAACTCTCGAGATCGGCTTGGATATTTCCCATAATCGCTACCACCGTCATAGTGCCTACCTGTTACAAAATTGTGATCTGCCAGGCTTTAGCCACACCGAGCAACAGCTTTTAGCCTTTCTTGCTCGTGCACACAGGCGCAAGTTTCCTAAAGATGAGTTCAAGCTACTACCCGAAGCCAAACAACAGCCCTATTTGCGACTGTCAATTTTATTACGTTTAGCAGTGGTCTTACATCGTAGTCGAAGCAAAGCAAGAACACCGGCTATTTCGCTTCAAGCCGAAGCTCATAAACTACAACTAAGCTTTCCAAAGGATTGGTTAAAGCATCATCCTTTGACGTTGGCAGACCTTGAGAGTGAAGCCACTTATTTAAAAGTGATCGACCATAAGCTCAAGTTTTGTTGAGGAGAGACTTACAATAGAGAAAAGAGTGCTTTCATTCATTACGGAAAGCACTCTAGTATAGTATTAAAGTTTGGGTCCTGCGTTAACAATTCCCTCAGAAACACCACTAAACTTCTTGAAATTGGTTACGAATTGATCAATTAGATTTTTCGCCGCCGCATCATACGCTGACTTGTCTGCCCAAGTTTCACGTGGGTTAAGCAGTTTTGCATCAACACCTGGTACCGAAACAGGCACTTCCAGATTGATACCTGGAAGCAACTGAGTTTCGGCATTTTTCAATGCGCCACTTTGAATAGCACCAATAATGGCACGCGTTGTCGGGATACTAAAGCGCTCACCAGTTCCATAAGAACCGCCCGTCCATCCAGTATTGACCAAGTAAACTCGAGAACCATACTCGCTAATACGTTTCATCAAAAGGTCAGCGTATACATGGGCTGGTCGAGGGAAGAAAGGAGCACCAAAACAAGTAGAAAAGGTTGATTTGATTCCACCACCAGAGCCCATTTCAGTTGAACCAACCAAAGCCGTATATCCTGAAAGGAAGTGATAGGCTGCCGCTTCTTTAGTAAGTACGGATACGGGTGGCAGAACGCCTGTAAGGTCACAGGTTAAGAATACAATGGCATCTGGCTCTTCACCCATATTGGTTGCTGAACGCTTATCCACATGATCAAGTGGATACGCACAACGACCATTTTCGGTTAAGGTTGTATCGTTGTAGTCTGCTTTACGATTAGCATCTAGCGTTACGTTTTCAACAATGGCGCCAAAACGAATAGCATCCCAGATAATCGGTTCATTCTTCTTGCTTAAATTGATGGTTTTTGCATAACAACCACCTTCAATGTTAAACACAACACCTTTACCCCAGCCATGCTCATCATCACCAATTAAATAGCGCTCGGGATCAGCCGATAGAGTTGTTTTTCCTGTGCCTGAAAGACCAAAAAACAGAGTGGTTGACCCATCTTCGCCTATATTTGCTGAACAATGCATTGGTAAAACATCATGCTCAGGCAATAAGAAGTTTTGCACTGAGAACATCGCTTTTTTCATCTCACCCGCATAACGCATACCCGCGATAAGTACTTTACGCTCAGCAAAATTTAGAATGACACAGCCGTCGCTGTTGGTGCCATCACGCTCTGGATCGCACACGAATCCAGCGGCATTAATGATTTGCCATTCTGCTTTATCTTTGGGGTTATAGGTATGCGGTCTGATGAACAAATTAAGACCAAACAAGTTCTGCCATGCTGTTTGAGTCGTCATTTTAACAGGCAGGTAATGATTCGTATCTGAGCCCACATGCACATGGGAAACAAAGCGCTCGACACCTTCTAACCATTTTTCAACACGCGACCAAAGCGCATCAAACTTATCTGGATCGAAAGGGCGATTGACATTACCCCAGTCAATTTGAGCTGAGGTGCTAGGCTCATTAACGATGAACCGATCCATCGGTGAACGTCCCGTGCGCTTGCCGGTCGTTACTACCAGCGCACCTGTATCAGCCAGTACACCTTCTTGGCGCTGTAACGCACGCTCTATCAGTTCAGCCGGGCTTAAATCCAGATGTGCAATTGTGGCAGTTTCTGTAGTCATTACGCTTTCCCTTGGCAATTGCCAATTAAGTTCTGAATATAAAAATGCACATTAGCAGAAAGTGTTTTGTTGTCTAATGCACTTTGCGTCGTTGGTCTAGTGTTGTTGTTATGGTGTGTTACTGAACACACAACAATTAAAAAAGGTCGCTATTATTACATAAAAAAAAGCGCTTGTGGACAGTCGCGCCTAGCCTAACAGCTTACTTGTAACTAAAGTAGCGACAGCTTTTTTAGTGAAGCGTTTTACTTTTAGCATTCTCTAATGGCGCCAAGGATAAGATGTCCTGTCGATCAAAAACATAGATCTGATTGCAAAACTGACAGTCAACTTTAATCACCCCACCCTGCTCTTGAATCGCTTGCAAAAGCTCTTCTTGCCCAACTAATTGCAACGCTTTTTCACACCGCTCTTTGGAACAATCACAACTAAACTCAAGTGCTTGCGGTTCATATAAACGGCACTTTTCTTCATGAAAAAGTCGATAAAGCATCGCTTCGTTATCTAAAGACAGCAGTTCTTCAGTCGTCAAGGTATCGGCCAGAAAACTGATGCGCGTCCAGTCTTCACCTGAGTTTTCAGTAGCAGGCAAAACCTGTAACAACATCCCTGCCGCCTGCCTACCGTCACAGGCCAGCTTAATTCGAGTAGGTAGTTGCTCTGAGCGACTAAAGTAATCCTCTAAACACGCCGCTAGTGAGCCTGATTCCATCGGCACAACACCTTGGTATCGTTGCCCCTTTGACGGCTCAATAGTTAACGCTAATCGACCCGATTGAAAAAGATCAATAAACGTCTGTGTATTGGGTAGCTCACCTTCAAGTCTAGCAATACCACGCACTTGATGATGGTGACTACATTCGGCCATCAACAAGCGCACCGACCCTTCTCCTTGGGCTTGCAAAATAAGGCGGCCATCAAACTTTAAGGTAGCACTCATTAAGGTGACTGCAGCAAGCATCTCACCTAATAACTGACGGATGACCGGAGGGTATTCATTACGCTCCATAACTGCTGTAAAACTACTATTAAGGCGCGAAACAACACCTCGTATATTCGCCTCTTCAAACAGAATTCGTTGGATAGTATCGGATGAGCTCATGGGTAATTTTCCAGTGGATTAAGCAGTTAGACTTTTAGACCTATAGGGATGGCTGTTACTATGCGCGAAATAGTAACATAACTTAGAAAGATAGACTTATGACTTTGACACCTGCCGTAATGGGAACAACTTGGCGCTTCAAGCCACTTATCCTAATGCACCTTTTTGCTGTTTTATTAATGTTCACTTTTTTGAATAGCACGGGGTACGCACTCTGGCGCGAATTAGATTCCAGCATCTTTTTTTCTCTCAATGGTACTTTATCTGAAGGTGGCACTTGGGCATGGATTTGGGCATGGGCAAATACGCGCCAAAAAGATATGCTGCTTGCACTGGTTATGCTTGTGTTTTTAGTTTTTCCCGGACTTGGCTTTCAACGCAGTCAGCTTCAGCAAGCGCTGGTGGGTTTTTTAGCAATCATGCTGGTGACAGTGGTGCTTCGCTACTTTTTTTACGAATGGGCAAAAATTGTTGATATTACCGGAGCCAGCCCATCGATCACGCTCTCTCCTGCGATCATGCTGACCGAACTCTTTCCACATATACCCGCTAAAGATTCCGCGGGTCGCAGTTTTCCTGGAGATCATGCAACCGTCTTGCTTATATGGGCAGGTTATTTACTGATGAACCGGGTTTGTTTAGGTTCAATTTTAGCGGCTTTTTTAGCGGCCTTGATGATTTTTCCACGTTTGATTGCAGGAGCTCACTGGTTTAGTGATGTCGCTGTCGGTGGCTTTGCGGTCACTTTGCCCGTACTGGCTTGGACTTTTTATTCACCCTTGGTGTATCAGTTAACGCGCGGCCTAGCGAAGCTGTTTTACCCTCTGTTCAGACTTGTGGGTAAAATCCCTTTGATCGGGCAACTACCTTTTTTTAAAGGTCACTCCCAGCAACCTTAATTAGTCCCAGCTTCCTTTTATTCTCAGCAATTCTCGGCGGCTTTTTTTATCTGGGCGGTGCTCTGGCGCACTGCCCATCAATTTTCGTTGCGCCGCTCTTTCTTCTCGCGCCTTAATACTCTCCAAGGTTTCCTCGTATAACAACTGCGCGTCTGATGCCCCTCGACGCTGATCTGACAAGGCAAGTACCTTCACGGTTTTTTCCTCATACCCTTGTCTTAAAGTGATCTCAGCACCCACCTCAACCATTTTGCTACTTTTCGATCGAGCGCCATCATATTGAACTTTACCACCATCGATCATCTGTTTAGCCAAGGCTCTCGTTTTGTAAAAGCGCGCTGCCCAAAGCCACTTATCGAGCCTGACTTTGTGATCAGCATGGTAATAATGTTGTGTCATAATAGGGGTAGTACCTGATGTGTAAATCTTTATTCAAATATGAGCATCTCAAGTTTCGGAGTTCAGTTTAGCCTAAAATCAGCACTCATCACCAACAGACTTGGCTTCTAGGGAAGTGTCATGCCCCCCTTAACGAAAATGCGCCAAAGTTGTAGATGAAATGATCACAACAAAGCAAGGAGTCCGTCATGCGCTTCGAAATTCTTCGTCAGGAAGGTGATAGCTTTAACATGCTGGATCATGACGAGGCGGATTTTTGCTTAAGTGGAATCTATTATTTACGCTGCCACAACGCGTAGCAGAACGGATTGCTACTGAACAACCTATGTAGATTCGAGAGGAATTTCAGAAAGTACTCAAAGAAACGGGACATTCAGAATAATATGATAAATGTCCTAACCTGCATTCTTCAATAATAAAGCCCCGCGAGACTACTCTAGCGGGGCTTTCTAAGCTTTGCTAATTAACTATTAAGCATTTGTAGCAGCTTTCTTTTCTTTAGCCTTAGCAACAACAGCTTCAGCGACGTTTGCAGGACATGCTGAGTAATGTGAGAACTCCATAGAGAACTGACCACGACCCGATGTCATTGTACGAAGTGAACTGATGTAACCAAACATTTCAGATAGAGGTACATCAGCCTTGATACGAACACCCGTCACACCTGCTTCTTGACCCGCAATCATGCCACGACGACGGTTTAAGTCACCGATAACATCACCCACGTTATCTTCTGGTGTGAACACGTCAACCTTCATGATGGGCTCAAGTAACTGTGGACCTGCTTTTGGCATAGACTGACGGAAGGCGCCCTTAGCAGCGATTTCGTAAGCAATGGCTGATGAGTCAACCGCGTGGTATGCACCGTCGAACAATTCGATTTCAACATCGAGTACTGGGTATCCAGCTAAGGTACCTTCAGCCATCATACCTGCAAAGCTCTTTTCGATCGCAGGAATGAATTCTTTTGGTACGTTACCGCCCACAACAGTGGATTTAAAGGTAAAGCCAGAGTTTTGCTCACCAGGGCGGATGCGGTAATCGATCTTACCGAATTGACCTGAGCCACCGGATTGCTTCTTGTGTGTGTAGCTATCTTCAACTTCACGCGTAATGGTTTCGCGGTAAGCAACCTGTGGCTGACCTACAACGAGCTCTACACCGTAAGTACGCTTTAAGATATCTACTTTGATATCTAAGTGAAGCTCACCCATGCCTTTCAGAATGGTTTCACCTGAATCTTCATCCGTTTCCACACGGAAAGTTGGATCTTCTGCAACCATTTTACCAATAGCAATACCCATCTTCTCAGTAGAGCCTTTATCTTTAGGCGTGACAGAGATAGAGATTACTGGCTCTGGGAACACCATGGGTTCTAGTGTACAAGGCTGTTTCACATCACATAGAGTGTGACCTGTTTGTGTATTGTTCTTCAAACCAACCAACGCAACGATATCGCCTGCCTGGGCACTGGTCAGATCGATGCGTTCATCTGCGTACATCTCTACCATACGGCCGATACGTTCTGTTTTACCCGTAAAAGAGTTCAGGATGGTATCACCCTTGTTCAGCACACCCGAGTAGATACGGATAAAGGTCAAGGCACCAAAGCGGTCATCCATGATTTTGAATGCCAGCGCGCGGAAAGGCTCATCAGCAGAAACGATAGCATGTTTACCAGTTTCGTTACCTTCTTCATCAGTCAACGGCTGTGGGTCAACTTCTGTTGGTGCTGGTAAGTAATCAACGATCGCGTCCAACACGAGTTGCATTCCTTTGTTCTTGAAAGCAGAACCGCAGTAAGTTGGGAAGAAAGCCAGGTCGCGTGTACCTTTACGGATACAACGCTTGATATCTTCAATTGCAGGCTCTTCACCTTCCATGTATGCCATTAATAGATCATCGTCCTGCTCTATGGCCGTCTCGATCAGTTGTGTGCGATACATTTCGACGTCATCAGCCATCTCAGCTGGCACATCTGTTACGGTGTAGTTTTCAGGCTGTCCTGTTTCATCCCACACATAAGCTTTTTGAGTTAACAGATCAACCACGCCTGTAAAGGTATCTTCAACGCCAATTGGCAATACCATGATCAGCGGGTTTGCACCCAATACTTTCTTAACCTGTTCAGTTACACGGAAGAAATCCGCACCAATACGGTCAAGTTTGTTGACGAAAATCAAACGAGATACGCGAGCGTCGTTTGCATAGCGCCAGTTGGTTTCTGATTGTGGCTCTACGCCACCTGAACCACAGAATACACCGACACCACCGTCAAGAACTTTAAGGGAACGATATACTTCTACAGTAAAGTCCACGTGTCCCGGTGTATCAATAACATTCAGACGGTGCCCTTTCCAAAAACAAGTAACGGCAGCTGACTGAATAGTAATACCACGTTCAGCTTCCTGTTCCATGAAGTCAGTAGTCGTAGAGCCATCATGAGTATCGCCGAGTTTGTGTATTTTACCAGTGAGTTTCAGGATACGTTCAGTCGTAGTTGTCTTGCCAGCATCTACGTGCGCGAAGATACCAATGTTTCTGTAAAGGGATAAGTCTGCTGACATAGTCGTCTCAATAAGCTAGGGTTTTAAATAGGGTTTTAAAATAGTGCGGCAGAATTATTCAAATACATAACGCACCATAGGAATTTGAAGGCGTGTATTATATATACAAGCGTCCACAAATCCAAATTTTGTCAAAAAATGTTTCGACG
>SLCQ01000020.1 GCA_007125745.1 Nitrincola sp. | reverse complement strand
GCACATGCACATGCACATGCACATGCACATGCATATAGAGAATAGCGAGGCTCATCGCTTAAAGCTCAAAGAAATGTCTCATGGGTTCCATCTGCTGATGGAGTATCCTGATGACAAAAATATCCTTCTCACGCCTTCGGTAAAAAATGACATGTCGTTGGTGATCGTGACGGCGAACCTCATCAGCAAGCTCTTGGCACTCATACCCCATGAGTGGTGAGCTGGACAGGAGACGAAAGGTGCTCTCAAGGTCGTCGGTGTAAGCATCGGCTTGGCGAGCACCAAAGTTAAGTAAGGTATATTCGTAGATGGCTGCGAAATCCTTTGCCGCAAGATTGGAAAGCTTATACATGGTGTTTCTGCTTCACCTGAGCGGCAATGTCACGCAAAGACAAGTCACTTTCCCCGCTTCGTTCTCCAGCTTCTACAGCACTTCTCAGTGCCGCCATTTGATTTTCCTGACGTTCGAGCAAGCGCAAGGCTGAACGTACGACTTCACTTGTTGAACCGTAGCGTCCAGATTCAATCAATTTCTGAATAAATTCATCCAGTTGTGAACCGATAGTGACGCTCGTTGTTCTAGGCATGACCCAACCTCCCGTGTGTTAATAGATAACACAAGTGTAGCATCCTAGAGTCGTGCGTCAAAGAAATGATCGGTACTCCATGTGATGGCTTTATTTGATCAACTATCCCGACTTTTTCTGACTCCGCGCCAGCGCACAGGTCACCATAAACGCTTGATCTAATGGGTTTATAGCACCAAATCGATTGATGGAGAAAGTCTCTAATGAACCGATTGTTGTTTTATTCAAAACCAAATTAGCTATCGCTTCACCTACTCCGCCTGAGATCGCAATTCCGCCACCAGAACAACCCGTTGCTACATATAAACCCGAAATAGATGTTTCATCGATGATCGGCTTTCCATCAGGCGTATAACTTGATATTCCAGATATATAATGCGCTAGCCCGATATCATTGAGCGCAGGGAAAAGATCAGACAGTCCCTGCCATTGCTGTTCCAAACATTCCAACCCCGTTGGATCTTGATCAAATTCAAAACCATGCACCGACGCAGGTATCTGATCTGGGAAAGCATAAACGGCCTGCTGATCACGCAACCCAAACAACAAGCCACCGACTTCTGGCCGTGCGTAGGCGTTTATATCCGGCATGATCACCATGGGAGCATGAGAAGGAAATAAAGCATGATTCACCTCGGTAATCCAGTAATGGCTTCGGACAGCCGCCATCCCTAACCTTACATCATAATCATGAAGCAACTTTATTGACCAAGGTCCTGCACAGCAAACAACCTGTGGGGCTTCAAACACTCCTTGGTTAGTTAAAACACCCTGAATCCCTTGTGAAGAAACAAGCAGATCCTTGATGGACACTCCTTGTATGATCTGCACACCTTTTTTTCTCGCTGCCGATGCATAGGCTTGTGATAGCTGAACAGGATCCATGTATCCATCATCTTCGACGAGCAAAGCACTTTTAATTTTTTGTGTCTTTAACCAAGGTGATAAGGGTTGAACTTGGTTCGGATTCAACCATTGATAACGTAAATCAAATGATCTGGCAGCTGATTCTGTTGATGTAAGATAGTCATTAGACAGATCACTCGTTGAGATGTGAAGACTGCCCACTTTACGAAGTGGCAAGCTTTCGTTAAGTTCAGTTTCTAATCGATCGATAGCATCAAAAGTTGTAGCGACTAACCTAGCCATTTCATGACTTGGCCGCGCTCTCGTTAATAGTGCAGCAGCTTGGCTAGTAGTTCCAGATGATAGAGTGTTAGCTTCAAGCAAGGTAATACGACACCCTTTAGGTGCGCTTGATGCGATTGACCAAGCACAAGATAACCCAAGAATCCCACCACCGATAATCAAAACATCACTAACTTGTGCCGACATGCGCATCTTCAAACTGGACTATTCCAGATGATAGACGCTCAAGCTTACTATTTTATGTCTATTAGGTTACAGGCCTGATAAATAGAACGATTATTAAAAAACTGATGAGTAAATAAAGTGAAATCAATAACAACCCGTTTTCACCTTAATGGTCATCACATCATTCAACCAATACTCCTCGTCATATTCGATACGCGCACCTTCTGCGGTTTCAGAAATACGCGTGATATAAAGGCCTGGACACCCAGAAGAAACACCCAAGGCCTCCGCAACTCCATTCATTAACGCGGTTGGCGTAATGGTGATCTGCTTACTGGTTAGTTGAATACCGTAAGTCTCAACCATCAATTTCCATAAAGCTTCTAAAGGTTGCTTTTCAAGATCGGGTAAGTAATAAGGATTCAACCAGATCGTTTCTACAAACACTAGACGCTCATCAGCAAAGCGACGTCGGCGCAAACGATAAACATCCTCGCCTAACTCCAATGCAAGTGCTGAAGCAACCTTTGCTGAAGCTGCCACCTTTTTAATACCTAGCACTTCGGTACGTGGCACTCTGCCTTGATCCGCAACATAGCGAGTAAAACTAACATCGGATACGGGCTCATAAGTAAGTCTAGGTGATGAAACAAACCAACCACGGCGGTTACTTCGATAGATTACACCCTCACTTTGAAGCTGCGCCAACGCCTGTCGCAAAGTGACTCTTGTGGTACCAAAACGCTCGGCTAATTCACGCTCTGATGGCAATTTAGAGCCCGCAGGTAATTCACCGTTGCTAATATGCAACATGAGGCTGTCACGCAGTTGTAAGTACCGGGGTTGTTCTGACATAGCTCGTCCTGAGGCAAAAAGGCCATTTTAACGCATTTAAGAAGCTTAATCACAGCCAAGTTTAGGCTTAATCAAAACGACACAGATCTGTCACTCATTAGTCACCCTTTTCAGGAATGATTTAAAGGTTGAGTAACGAGGATCTGCTATGTTTGACATCGAATCATTGATTGCTGAAAAGTACCCTAAGCTGGTTCATAAGCCAGAATTGGTTAAGACACCCATTATGCAGCTTCTGCGTCATCTTTTTCATGAAGACGAGGTCAACCAGTTTTTGCATCAACATCAAGACTTAGGTGCTTTTGAATTCACAGACAAAGTGCTCGAGCATTTCAGTATCAGCTACTTAGTCGCTGCTCGAGAGAAAGAAAATATTCCCACGGAAGGTCGCGTCATCATCGTCTCCAATCATCCATTAGGAACATTGGATGGTTTAGTATTGCTCAAGCTAGTGGGTGAAGTCAGACGCGATGTTAAAATTATCGCGAATGATCTCCTCTGGCAGTTTGAACCCCTTAGACCCTTGTTACTACCCGTCGATAACCTGACCCAGAGTGGTTATCGCAAGACCGTTCGAGCAGTCACGAATTGCCTACAACAAGACCAAGCCGTCATCATTTTTCCTGCCGGTGAAGTGTCCAGAGCGACACCCAGCGGTATTAAAGATGGTCCTTGGCAAAGCGGCTTTGTACATTTTGCTCGAAAGACCAACTCACCTATTTTGCCCATTCATATTAACAGTAAAAATTCCGCGCTGTTTTACTCTCTATCGATGATCTACCGCCCTATCGGTGGTTTAATGCTAGTCAATGAGATGTTCAAGAAACACGCCGAGGATATGCCTGTACGGATTGGCGAACTGATTCCGTTAGAGCGTTTTGATAACAATGAACTGCCCCTCAAAACGCGCCTCAAGCTGTTGCGTAAGCATATTTATCGACTCCCCAAAAACAAACCCTCGCTATTTGTCACCGAGAAGCCTATTGCTCATCCTGAAGAGCGCTTACTTCTCAGAAGAGCCCTTCGACAAGCTAATTGCTTAGGACACACCCAAGACGGTATGCAAATCTATTTGTTCGATTATGCAGCGGACTCCCCTGTGATGAGGGAACTGGGCCGTCTTCGAGAACTGACTTTTCGTCGTGTCGGTGAAGGAACAGGTCAGCGATATGATCTTGATCGTTATGATCGTCATTACCAGCACATTATTTTATGGGATGATGAAGCGTTAGAACTGGTGGGCGCCTACCGCATTGCTGATTGTGCCAGTGTTATCCAACGTGATGGGGTCGAAGGCCTCTATGCGGCTAGCTTATTTCAGTATCAACCGGCATTATTGGCTCAATTAAATACCAGTATTGAGCTTGGACGCAGCTTTGTTCAACCACGCTACTGGGGACGAAGAAGCTTAGATTATCTTTGGTATGGTATCGGTGCCTATCTTAAAACACGACCTGAAATCACGCATATGATTGGACCTGTGTCCATCTCCGCGAAACTACCGCAAATGGCACGCGATCTTCTCGTCAGTTACTACCGTCATTACTATGGTAATAGCGGGTTAGCATTGGCGAATGCACCTTATCAATTATCTGACGCAGGTGAGTCCGAGGCTAAACGCCTCTTTTCGTTAGATGATGCCCGTGAAGACTTTATTGCGTTGAAAGAGCGATTAGACCTTTACGGCGTAACCGTTCCAACACTTTACAAGCAATATACCGAATTATGTGCCGAAAATGGCGTACATTTTCTCGATTTTAGTGTCGATGCTGATTTTGGATACTGTATTGATGGCTTGGTCAGTGTTGAAGTCGTGAAAATTAAACCAAAGAAGCGCCAGCGATATATAGGAATTGAATGAATACCACTCACTGTCAACGCTTTGTCATGAAAGTGACATAGGCTTATCAGTAATTGATCGAGAGCGGAGACAAGTGATGGCTAGCCAAGATTTTCATCAGAAAACGCGTGCGGATTTTTTAGATTTTATGCAGCAGCAGGAAACTCGCTTTCCTGCGGAAAATCGCTTGCGGATAGACCTTCATTGCCACGATCACCATAGTGATGTACCGGATGAGCTATGGGGGCGCTTGCTGAAGCTACCTGAAACCTGGTTGCCAACAGATCAGTTGGTTAAGCACCTACAGGCTAATGGATCCGACCTAATTACCATTACCAATCATAATAATGCGCGCTCCTGTTGGGAGCTAATGGATAAAGGGATGGATATCCTATCCGGTGCAGAGTTTACTTGTCATTTTCCCGATCAACCGCTCAGTGTACATGTACTGACCTATGGTTTTTCACCACACCAAGAAAGTCGATTGAACCGGTTACGCCACAACATCTACCATTTTGCAGCCTATTGTCTTGAGCAAGACCTTCCAACCGTGCTTCCTCATCCCTTGTTTTTTTACAGCTCCAAAAATCAGCTCGGCATTGAAGCTTTAGAAAAGCTCGCGCTCTTGTTTGAACGCTTCGAGGTGCTAAATGGACAACGTGGTTTTTGGCAAAACCGTATGACGCAGCTGTGGATCGAAAGCTTAACCGAAGAAAAACTTCACCACTTAGCCTTAAAACACAAAATCAATCCACATGATTTTTGTGTACACCCCTTCAACAAATGCATGACCGGTGGTTCAGATGACCATAATGGCATTTTTGCTGGTGAGTGTGGCAGTTTCTTATATATCGATAATCTAACGGAACGGCGCAAAACAGAACCTTTGTCTTTATTGGCATTAGAGGCTCTTAGAAATGGGCATATCGCACCTTTTGGGGAACCAGGTGAAGAAGAGCGTTTAACCACCACTTTTCTGGATTATTTCTCTCAGGTTGCCATCAACATGAAAGATCCAGGGTTATTGCGCTTGATGCTCCACAAAGGTAGCTTGAAGGACAAGCTATTTTGTTTAGGTATTAGCAATACCATGCAGGAGCTTCAACGACACAAATACACCTTGGCTTTTTTAAAAACCTTCCATCAAGCGTTAGGTGGGAAGTCACCGACTATGCTTGCTAATTTAGGGGTTCCAAAAGAGTTTAAACCGACGCTAAAAATTATTAAGCAGATTGCAAAAACTCGCCGCAAAGAACCACAGCACTTTTCTTTAAAACTTCGCGAAAGTATTCCTGAATTATACCGTGAAGTGACCGGTATTTTCTTTCAACGATTATCTGCTGCCTTGGATCAACACCGTCCACGCTCCAAACGCCTGAGCTTAGATATACTGGTGAAAGAGTTTGAGCTTCCTACCCACTTACGTGGACTGGTAAACCAGACGTCAAACGAGCGTGATGCTTCGCCACAAATGCTGAAGATTTTAGAGTCACTCACCTTCCCCGCTTTAGCCGCACTGGTGATTGGTGGTGCTTCCTTTGCCGGTAGCCAAGTACTATACGCGAATCGCTCGTTACTGAATTCCTTAGCGGATGATTTAAATGCTGGGCAGCATTCAAAACGCATCTTATGGTTAACGGATAGCTTTTGTGATGGTAACGGGGTTTCCGGCTTTTTAAATAACCTGCTGACTGAAGTGCAAGCTCATGAATTACCGATTGACCTGTTGACCTGCCACCCTAACTTGAAGGAGCAGGTTCACTTAACCGTGTTGCGACCGATCAGTGAATTTCACCTGAAACAACCCAGCGAGCAAACCCTCTACGTACCGGATATGCTAGAGATTCAAAAAGTGTTTGAACAAGGTGGTTATGATCGCATCATTTGCTCAACTGAATTGATGATGGGGATTTTTGCACTTTACTTAAAGCATGCGTTTTCGGTTCCTGTTTGGTTTTACATGCATACCGACTGGCATGAGTACTTTCAGCGGAGTACCGCATTATCTGCTCAGTACACGGATCGATTTAGACGCCTATTGAGGGCGTTTTATCATCAGTTTGATGG
>SLCQ01000149.1 GCA_007125745.1 Nitrincola sp. | reverse complement strand
GCCACAAATTCAGCAGGGTAATAAAGTCGGAATCCTCATCCGCATAGAGCTTGTGCTTTTCATCAGCGGCCTGACGCTTTTCCATCGGTCGCTCACGCGGATCCTGAGTACTGAGCGCACTGGCAATCACCAGCACCTCTGTTAGAGAGCCCAGGCGGTTTGCTTCGACCAACATACGCCCTATGCGCGGGTCTACGGGTAAACGAGCTAAATCACGCCCAATGGGAGTGAGTTTGCGCGAACGTGTGACCGCACCTAACTCTTCTAAGAGCTTAAAGCCATCAGTGATAAAACGTGAATCGGGAGGATCAACAAAGGGAAAGGCGGCGATATCACCCAACCTAAGTTGTAACATACTGAGAATAACTGCGGCTAAGTTGGTGCGACGGATTTCCGCATCGGTAAACTCAGGACGGTTGATAAAGTCCTCTTCACTGTAAAGGCGAATACACACACCTGAAGCCACACGCCCGCAACGACCGGCACGTTGATTGGCACTGGCTTGAGAGATCGCTTCAACCGGTAAACGTTGCACTTTTGAACGATAGCTGTAGCGAGAGATACGCGCTAAACCTGGGTCTATCACATAGCGGATCCCAGGCACGGTTAAGGAGGTTTCGGCAACATTGGTTGAAAGCACAATTCGCCGACCCGCTCTTCGCTGTTCATGGAACACTCGATTTTGTTCAGCTAACGATAAACGAGCATAGAGCGGAATCACTTCACAATCGCGAAGCTCCGCTTTTCTGAGCGTGTCAGCCGTTTCTCTTATTTCACGCTCACCGGGCAGAAAGATCAAAATATCACCCGGACCACCATCTCGACGTGATCGATCAAGCGCATTAAGTTCATCCACGGCTTGTAGAATACCCGCCTGCAGGTCTTGTGCTTTGTCGTCTTCAACCTCTAGTTCATGCAAGGGACGATATAAGATTTCAACCGGATAGGTTCGGCCCGACACTTCGATGATCGGTGCGTCGTTAAAATGCGCTGAAAACCGCTCGACATCAATCGTTGCAGAAGTGATGATCACTTTTAGGTCGGGGCGTTTGGGCAGTAACTTCTTTAAATACCCCAGTAGAAAGTCGATATTCAGACTGCGTTCGTGCGCTTCGTCGATGATGATGACCTGATATCTTTTTAACCAGCGATCATGCTGGGTTTCAGCCAGCAGTATGCCATCCGTCATCACTTTAATTTGGGTTTGCTCACTCACGCTATCGTGAAAGCGCACTTGAAAGCCTACGCCTTCCCCTAACTGAGTATTCAGCTCTTCTGCAATTCGGGAAGCGACGGCTCTCGCCGCCAAACGCCTGGGCTGAGTGTGACCTATCAATCCTGATTCGCCTAACCCTAACTCCAGACACATTTTAGGGATCTGCGTGGTTTTACCGGACCCCGTTTCACCTGCGATCACCACCACTTGATGATCACGTATGGCGGCTTGAATCTCTTCTCGGCGAGCGGAAACAGGTAAGTCAGGGTATTTAATCGGTGGGGTCAAAATAGGTTGTCTCGGCTTATGTCATTTACTAAGGGTTAATCTCTATACTGCAGAAAAAAGGCTTTTGAAGCAGCCCAGTTTACAAACTAGGTTGCTCCAGATAAGTGGTATCGTCCATCCCCATACGCAACTCTCGAATCACCTGCTTCTTCTCAGTGGCGGTCCAATCGGATGCCGCCACCTGACGATTGAGCGATTCCAGTAGCTTGTCTGGGTTAAAGTTAACATACTGAAGAACACGTGCCACGGTATCACCGCGCTGTAAATGACTGATATCGACCTGCCCTTCAGCATTAAATTCGACATTAGCAGCATCGGTATCACCAAACAGGTTGTGCAGATCGCCGAGTATTTCTTGATACGCTCCCACCAGGAAAAAGCCTAACAGCCCTTGTGTTGCTTCCATCGGTGGATAGGGTAGCGTAGTCTCTAATCCCTCACCATCAACGTATTGATCGATACGTCCATCCGAATCGCAGGTGATATCACGAATAACGCCTCGTCGCGATGGGTACTGATCCAGATTACGCAGGGGTAAAATGGGGAAGATTTGATTAATACCCCAAACATCGGGCAAGGATTGGAAGAGTGAAAAATTAGCAAAGAGCTTGTCGGCCATCTGCTCATTTAACTCATTCAAAATGGCGCTATGGTGACGTTTTGCCGGATTTAAGCGTTGCATCAAATATAGTGCTGTTGCGCGCATCATTTGCTCACCCGACGCACGATCCAGCAGGGTTAAGTCGCCATGCGTAAATGCATGATTTAGATCTTGGTTGTGAGTGATCAAATCATGATATACCTCACTTAAACTGCGCTCACGCCCCAAGGCGTCTTGATAATTTTGCCAGATACGATGCAGTAGCAGATGCGCTGTTTCATCCGGCGCATGCAAACTATGCACTTGTTGTTGCTCTATGCCGATAATATTGGTGACTAATACAGCATGATGCGCTGTAACTGCTCGACCAGATTCGCTAATTAACTGGGGCTGTGGTAGGTCATGCTCTAAAGCAACCTCTTTAAAGGCTTGCACAACTCGTTTGGCATATTCATCCAGAGTGTAATTCATTGAACAAACCCCTCGCGAGGCGGTTCCTTCATAGTCGACTCCGAGGCCTCCCCCGACATCGGCTACATCGACCGGCATTCCCATCAGGCGAAGTTGTGCATAGAAGCATGCTGCTTCACGCAGACCCACACGGATATCCTGGATATTGGCTATTTGACTGCCAAGATGGAAATGCAATAGCTGAAAGGCTTGCACCTGATCATGATTGCGCAAAATTTCGATCGTTTTTAAGATTTCGCTGGCAGACAGGCCAAATTTTGATTTTAGCCCTCCGCTGTCTTGCCAATTACCCTTACCGACCGTTGATAAGCGTGCCCTGACCCCTATACGTGGTTGTACATTAAGTTCTTTGGCTACTCGCAATACATCTTTCAGTTCGCTGGATTTTTCCAGCACGATATAAACTTTATGGCCTAAACGCTCACCCGTCAGTGCCAAACGTATATATTCTTCATCTTTATAGCCGTTACAGATAATGGTGGACTTACCTGGCTCTGCAAGCGCCAGCACTGCCAAGAGTTCGGGCTTGCTACCCGCTTCTAATCCTGTTCGTCCCTTTAAAACCTGTCGTTGACCGGCCACTATGGATTCAACAACTTCGCGTTGCTGGTTCACCTTGATGGGGTAAACACTGGTAAAGTGTGCTTGATAGTGTTCATGTTCAATGGCTTTGTCAAAGCTATCAACCAGGCTGGCAACTCGGTGGCGAAGAATATGCGGAAAACGTATCAATACCGGAAGCTCTAAACCCCGCGCTTGAACCATATGCAAGATGTCTGCAAAGCTAACCTCAGCACCTGTTACGGTATCCTTAACTGTGGCATCACCTTCGGTTGAAATACCAAAGTAGCCTGCTCCCCAACGCTCAACATTATATAACGCCAAACTTTCTTGAGCGCTCCAATCCGTCATAACTGCCTCTCTTATTTATTCAGATTCGTCAACCAATCGACGACGCAGGCTGTCATTTTCTACCCGCAATTTTTGCGCTTCCATACGATGCTTGAATATCTCTTCATAGCGTGCTTCAAGACGTGTTTCCAGTTCACTGATCTGCTTTTTCTGCTCTGAAATAGTAGCTTCTAAGTCGTCAATTTGTGATTGCATTTCATCCAGAAACTGATAACCACCTACACTGGGTCCAGAACTCGGTTCATGACGCACCTGCCCTTGTAGCTCATTGAGAATATGGCTATAAAGTGCTTTCAGATCTGCTTCTTCACGCTCGTTATAATTAATTCGCTCTTCTATGGCCGCATGTGCACTCGCTGAGCCGATCGATCCAGCTAACACATGTTCCAACATTCGGTGGAACTCCATCAATTCTATAATGGTTAAGTAGGGCTTACGGCTTACTTGTAAATCATCGGTAATGCGCTGAATCGCTTCTTCAGCTTTATCCTGCCCCAAATAGCGAACCAATAAATCCGTTGCCTCAACCAGTTTTGGCTCAAGTGCAATATAGGCATCCAGGCCTGTAGGACGCGCTTTCCCCGCAATCTTTCCACGTGACAGCATCGCCGCCATAAATTCACGCGTCAGTGAACGCTCATGCTTTTGCGGATGATAGAACCATGAACCTAGCAAGTAAAAAAGAATATTAAACAGCATCGACCAAAAGACGCTGTGCACCAAGGGTGGCAGAAAGTCGACTCCCAAAAACGCTTCGGGTCTTAGCCAGCCAATACCAAAGGGCCCATCGGTCATGATAGTGGACGGCAACCAACCTTCAGCAATCATGGATGGAATAATGAGCGTCCACCCCCAAAGCAGATAACCAGCTAAGAGCCCAATCATTGCTCCCATACTATTGCCATGACGCCAAAACATACCCATGAGTATGGGTGGCGCCAGCTGCAAGATCGCCACAAATGAGATCAGCCCCATGGCTGCAAGAATGTAGGAGTTACTGAGTACCATCGCCAGTACATAGCTAAGGGTCAAGATAATAGCAGCAATGACCCAACGAACCTGAAGTAAATAACCTTGAAGAGGTTGCAGGACATTAATTTTTTCACATACGGGCAAGACTAGGTGGTTCGATGTCATGGTGGCCAAGGTCATGGTTGAAATAATAATCATGCCAGTTGCGGCGGCAAAACCACCAATAAACGCAATCAGAGCCATTAAATTGTGTCCTAACTCTTGTGGGACCTTAAGGACGAAATAATCTGCTGAGTCTAAAGGAATACCGAGTTTGAGTCCGGCTGCCGCAATGGGGATGACAAACAGGTTGATCAATACTAGATAGAGAGGGAACATCCACATGGCTGTCTTAACATGGCGCTGATCACTGCTCTCAACCACACCCACATGAAACTGCCTAGGTAAGAACTGAACGGCAGCAAAGCCTAAAATGATCAAGGTCATCCACATAAGACCTGAATGAGAGGGTTGCTGAAATTCAGTTAGATAACGAATCTCTTCATGATTCAATGTATCGAAAAGTTGCTGAAAGTCGCCAAAAACAGTCCGAACAATAAAGAAACCCACAATAAGCAAGGCAAACAGCTTTACAATACACTCGGCCACTAAAACGGCAATCATGCCACTGTGGCGCTCTGTAGGGTCAAGCCGCCGAATACCAAACATGATGGTAAAAACCAGCATCATCACCATCACCAACATACCCGTCATATCCCAGGCTTCACTTTCATGACTGCCGGTAATGATACTGAAACTGCTGACGACAGCAGTGAGCTGGAGTGAGATATAAGGCGCAATACCGCTTAGTGCCAGAATGGTTACTAAGGCAGCAATACGTTGTGAGCGGCGATATCGAGTGGATATAAAATCTGCAATACTGGTGATACGAAATACTTCTTTAACGGCCACCATACGCCTTAAGGTGACCCACCAAAATATCACACTGATCAAGGCGCCAATGTAAATGGCTAAGAAGAGCATTCCTGAGTTAATGGCAAACCCGACACTGCCATAAAATGTCCAAGAGGTAAAAAATACGGCCAGAGAAAGTGCATAAACCCAGCCGGGCATAATACTACTGCTACGGTAGCGTGTGCGCCGCTCGACTAGGATTGCTAATCCGAATAATAGTAATACATACAGCAGTATAATCAGTATAACGCTGTGGGCCGCAAACATCCTGCATTCCTCGACGGGCTCCAGAGGGTATGACTACCCTCTGCAATCTCTTTAGTTATAGATGTTCTTCAGCGTATTCAGCAAGGCGTGATCGGAACACCCCTTCAAAATGCACGCTGGCAGAACCTTCAAAGTCGCGGAAACGCTCAACAATATAGGTTAAACCCGAGGTGAGCGGGGTTAAGTAATTGGAATCAATCTGAGCCAAGTTACCCATACAGATAATTTTTGTTCCCTTACCGCAACGGGTGATTATAGTTTTAAGTTGTTGCGGTGTCAGGTTTTGTGCTTCATCGATTAACACAATCGCTTTTTGAATGCTTCTTCCACGAATAAAATTCAGCGACTTGAACTGCAGATTCGCTTTTTCTAAAGCGTATTTGACACTACTTTGCGGACGTTCATCTTGCTCATGCATGGCTTCCAGATTATCACTGATGGCGCTCATCCAAGGTGTCATTTTTTCCTCTTCGGTTCCTGGTAGGAAGCCTATATCTTCAGCCACCGGGGGTGTAGAGCGTGTCACTATAATTTTATTGTACAGCCCTTGCTCAATCACTAGCTCTAATGCACAGGCCAGGGAGATCAGAGTTTTACCCGAACCAGCTGACCCTAAGAAGATGCTTAAATCGATATCTGGATCTGTCATCGACTGCATGGCAAAGGCCTGCTGAATATTGATTGGAGAGATCGCCCAACAACTTTGTTGCATCAGATGCTGATAGCCTAAATCCAATAATGTGACTGAGGTTTCATCCACAGCCACCGTTCTGGCCGCAAAATCCTGTGTTTCATCATACAGATACTCATTAAGCCAGGTATTGGGTAACAATGAACGATTCAGTTTATGGTAGGTTTTGCCGTCTTTTTGAAAGCTTTCGACCTGGTCAACCTGCTCCCAAAAAGGAGATTCTAAATAGGTGTAACCATGAGGTAGTAACTCCACGTCTGAAACCAGCTGATCGGTACGGTAATCTTCAACTCGTTTTAAGCCAGCACCCATCGCTTTAAGGCGCATATTAATATCTTTAGTGACCAGAACAACTTGTCGATGTGGAAAAGTGGCCTGTAGGTGCAATGCGCAGTTAATAATTTTGTTATCTTTGTTGCGCTCATCAGGCAAAAAACCTGAACGCATGGTGAGTTCATGATCGGGAAAAATGCTTAGTTTACCCAGCTTTTCAGTGCGATCCTTTCCAGGTAACGCGATACGAACCCCTTTGGTGATCTGATCGGATGATGTGGCCGTGCTGATAATGTCATCTATTGAGCGTATGGCATGACGCGCTTCTTGAGAGACATGCTTTTTGCGATCTTTGATATCGTCCAACTCCTCCAGAACCGTCATGGGAATGGTGATATCTTGCTCTTTGAACTCAAATAAGCATTTCGGATCATGAAGTAAGACATTGGTATCAAGGATGTAAAGACGTGAGGCTTTTGAGGCATTCATCGGCAAGTTTCCTATACGGAGGTGTTTCGTTCAAACTAGCCGATTTAACACGCTTCTACAACCTCTTATAGGCGTAAGTGAAACAAAAATGATCACTTAGCTGTCTATTTTTTCAGCTATTTTTTCATTTTGTTTAGTTTCTGAACAACCGCACTTGGGTGGTACTGGATCATACCCCCCCTCACGAAAGGGGTGACAACGTAAGATACGACGAATACCTAAATAAAACCCTTTTAATGGGCCATGTACCTGTATCGCCTCAATCATATAGGAAGAGCAGGTCGGTTCATAACGACAACTGGGTGGCAACATGGGGCTAATCACATATTGATAAAACTTCACCACTAAAATAAGCGCTCGACCCAGTTGTTGACGAAACCAATGCATTTTTTTCTCCTACTCTGACAGCAAGTTTATCCTGTTTAGCACAGCGAAAACAGAAGGCTGAAAATCGTAAAATGACTAGGAAGGGTGGTCATCGGCATTTAAATCCTTACAATGGGTTGGCTTCAGGGAAACAAACAAGAGTTTTACAATGAAAAAACTACTCAGCTTATCACTGCTTATAGCGCTGTCAGTCCCGCTTCATGCCCAAGAAGCCGCACACATAGCAGATGATGTACATGTCTTTACGCATGGTGGTCCAGGTAATCAGTATCGCATTAACGGGCGCGTGAATAGTGGTGAGCCGGTTACCATTTTAAGCCGTCAAAACCAGTATGTTCAGATACGTACAGAGTCTGGACGCACCAGTTGGGTCCCCGCAGAAGTTGTCGCCAGCGGACAAAGCAAATTGCACCAACTCCCGTCACTTCAAGAGTCACTCGCCACCAGCGAGGTACGGATTGAGGAGCAAGATGAAGAGATTCGCCGTTTAAATCAACAAATCTCGCAACTTTCCGGTACTAACAGCCAATTTACCGAGCAGGTTAATCATTTAGAGCAACAGATCGTGGCGTTAGAGTCCGAAATCGCCAATATGGATCAAAGCAATTTGATTCGATGGTTGACCCATGGCGGACTGGTTGCCTTAGGGGGTGTTTTGTTAGGCCTGTTAGTGCCCTACCTTCCTAAACGCCGAAAACGTCGAGATGATTGGTTTTAATTCGCTAGCTTTCAAATGCAAATTTTAACCAACCGGTAATCTTGTCTTCGGGCTGAGGGCGACTGAATAGAAACCCTTGGCCTTGATCACATCCCATACGACGCAATAACTTTAATTGTCCCTGGGTTTCTATACCTTCGGCAATCACCTTATAGTCCATCGCATGCGCCATGGCGATCATCGCTTCAACCAAGCGACGATCCTTGTCCGATGTTTCAATATTACGAATAAAGCTCAAATCTATTTTTAACTGGCTGATCGATAAGGTTCGAATGTAATTTAAACTGGAATAACCCGTACCAAAGTCATCAATCGCGACAGAAACACCCACGCTCAACAGCTCTGTGATTGCACTACGCGTTTTGTCTGCCGAATGCATAAAGCTCGTTTCGGTTAACTCGATCCCAAAGTAGCGAGTGGGCAAGTCATAGCGGTTCAACAAGCCCACCACTCTTCCTGCCACATTACCCCGTTGAAACTGTCTGGCCGAAACATTAACCGCGACACTGATGGGCATTTGTTGTGTTTCCCATTTTTTCGCTTGCTTGATAGCGGTTTCAATCACCCAATCACCAATCTGATCAATCAACCCCATATCTTCCGCTAAAGGGATAAAGTCTGCGGGCGACACTTGTCCCAAGTCAGGACTAAACCAACGTAACAGCGCTTCTACGCCCAAAATATGGCCCGTTTTTAGGCAAACTTTAGGTTGATAAAAGAGTCGAAACTCATCTTTTGCCAATGCATTTTGGAGTAGCGCTGTCATTTCAAAGCGCGAGCGTGACTGGCGATCTAATTCAGATGAGAAAAAGCTATAGCTGTTTCGGCCTAAATGTTTTGCTTCCAACATAGCCGCGTCCGCACAGCGCAGTAGGTCTTCCGGATTTTCAGCATCTTGAGGGTAAAATGCGATACCGATGCTGGCTGTTAATCGAATTTCGGTATCTTGAATAAGGACAGGTGAAGAGATCACTTTGGTTAAGCGATCTAGGAACAAAGGAACAACATTGGGTGAATCTAATCCCGTTAAAATAATACTAAACTCATCGCCCCCAGGACGGGCAACACTGCCCGCATCTGACAAGGTATCTTCTATTCGACGCGCAATCTCTTTTAAAACCAAGTCACCTTCGCTTTGACCAAATCGATCATTAATCGTTTTGAACCAGTCCAAGTCCAGGTTGATCAAGGAAACGATGTCATTTTTATCAGCGGCATACTCCAGGGCATTGTTCAAACGGTCATTAAACAGTCGACGATTGGCTAAATGAGTTACCTCATCAAAGTAACTCATTTTATTAATGCGTGCTTCTGAACGTTTGATCTCTGTTAGATCATGAAAAATAGCCGCATACTGAATCACATCACCATGATCATTTTCAATGACCGTAATACTCAGCCATTCAGGATAAACGCGACCATCTTTGTGACGATTCCAAATTTCGCCTTGCCAGCGACCTTTTAGCTTCAGCTGTTGCCACATGCGCTGATAGAATTTTTTATCATGACGGCCGGAGCTGAGAACATTTGGATTAGAACCAATCACCTCCCAGTCTTGATAACCGGTAATCTGCGTGAAAGCTGGATTCACACTTTGTATGTATCCTTCAGCATTACAAATAACAATTCCTTCCATGGACGAGTCGATCACCTTTTCAATGATGCGAAGGTGATTGCGTGTCTCATTCAAGTGATGTGTATGGTCATTGAGTAACTCACGCAAGCGAAAAATATAATCCAGCTCAACATTGCGGAGAATATCGGAGTAGGAGGCTAAGCCTATAACCTGTTGATGATCATTAACCACACCCAAATGACGAAAACCATGTTTACGGAAATAGCGACGTGCATTAAAGATGCTGATATTTCGCGGCACACTCATTAATTTTTTGAACGTGAATTCATGTAAGGGCTTTTCCAGCAACTCATAACGTCGAGCCATTAACTGAATGACATCTGTTTCTGTGATGATCTTGAGATCACCATCACTTCCTTCAATCATGGCTGCTGTGTGCCCGGCAGTGCGAATACGCTCAATGGCATATTTTAAACTACAAGAGTCGGGAAAACGTAAAGGATTGTGGTTACAAACCTCATAGATAGAGCGCATGAAAAGATCATGCTCAAGGCCATGACTGTTGACGATATCGCTTTCACTGACAACACCTACCAGACTACCTTGATCATCAACCACAACCGCATGACGAATTCGGCAAGACATCAACTGTATACCTAATTCATCCACAGTGGTGTCGGTCTTAACGCTAATCAATGGTGATGACATCACCTCGACGACGGGTATGTCCGTAGCGCCAGACTCTGTAATCACTCGCATAGCATCGCGTCGTGTTAAAATACCTAAAGGTTCGCGATCATTACATACGATCACTGAACCTATGTTATAGTCAGACATCAAACGAACTGCCGACGATACATTGTCCTGTTGTTGGCACGTAATGACATCCTGACGACAAATATCCATGACTCGACGAGCATCCAATCGTTTTAACTCATTTTGCATGGAAACCAATAGAGATGACCTTATAGTGTAATGCGTGTGAAAAATAAATTTTGTAAGGTTATTTTAGCAGTTAATATTCAAACACAACAATAATGGATTTCACGGATAACGATCATGCCATCATCGCTTACTGATTTAACTGCCCTGGTCGACTCGATTGCACGTACGCAAGACCCCGAAGCGATGATGCAAACCATCGTTGTGCGTTTAAGTGAACTGATGGATGCAGATGTCTGCAGTCTTTATTTGTGCAACCCGCAACAAGACACTTTAATCTTGGCGGCCACTCAAGGACTGGCGACGAATGCCGTGGGCCAAGTGCGACTCAGCCTTAATGAAGGTTTAGTGGGTCACATTGCCGCATCGCTGAGCACCGTGAATATAGCGGATGCTCCGTCAGATGATCGGTTTGTTTATATTCCTGAAACCCATGAGCAATCTTATCGAAGTTTTATGGGGGTTCCGCTTATCTATCTGCGTCGTCTGATCGGTGTATTGGTTGTTCAAGACCAGGATCAGAATCGTTACAGCGATGAAGAGGAAGCCTTTCTCATCACTGTTGCATCTCAACTAGCCGGCACATTAAATCTCTTGCAAAGCAGTGGTAGCTGGTTACAGCAACCCGAGCCAAGCTCATACAAGCGTTTTAAAGGGATTAAGAGTGCCGGGGGTATCGGGATAGGTCGCTTATGGGTCATTGATCCTCACATGACACTGGATCAAATTTCACCAGGTATTAACAGTGATCCAGTGGAAGAAAAACATGAGTTTCATGAAGCCATCGAATGGTTGGCTGAAGACTTAGAAAAACGTTCTGGAAAAATAGGGCATCACCTACCCAGCGACTTGAATGCGCTGTTTTCTGTCTATCAAATGATGCTTAAAAGCCCGGAACTGGTCAAAGGAGTTGAGGCGCGCATCGATCAAGGTGACAATGCTTCTTGGGCATTACGTCAGGTCATAGAGGAAATGGCCAGTGTCTTTGCTGAGTCAGATGATCCCTACCTAAAAGCGCGCAGTGAAGATATTACCAATATCGGACAACGCTTACTCAATGAGCTTCTGCAACATGAAAGACAAGTGATCGAAACACCCGATGAACCACTGATACTCACGGGTGAACTCGTTAACATTACCCATTTAGCGGAATTTCCATTACAGCGAATACATGGAATTATTTGCACCTCGGGTTCAGCACTGTCGCACACGTCGATTCTCGCCAACGCCTTAGGCATCCCAGCAGTCATGGGCGTTGAATCGCTCGACCCTGATCCCTATCGGGGTCAAAAGGTGATCGTGGATGGCAACCGGGGTGAATGTATAATCAATCCGCCAGAAGTATTAAACCGCGAATACCGACGCATGATTGCGGATGAGAAACGTTTTATTCAGGGTTTAGAGCGCTTACGTCATGAGCCAGCCGAAAGCCTGGATGGTTTTCGTATGACACTGTTAACGAATACGGGTTTATTAGCTGATGCTACCCCTGGTTTAGAGCGGGGTGCTGAGGGTGTAGGGCTGTACCGTTCAGAGATTCCCTTTATGATTCACCAAAGCTTTCCCACAGAAGAAGAGCAGTTACGCATCTATCAAAAGGTATTAAGTGCATACGCCCCACTCCCTGTGTCAATGCGTACGCTGGATATAGGTGGTGACAAGCAACTGCCATACTTCCAGATGAATGAGGAAAACCCCTATCTTGGCTGGCGTGGAATACGCTTTACACTGGATAACACTCAGCTTCTGATCACCCAGATTCGAGCCATGCTTCGCGCTAATATCGGCAACCACAATTTGCAGTTATTAGTCCCGATGGTCAGTCGAGTTGATGAAATGTCGACCTTTCGAGGTCATGTCGAAAAAGCAGTGAATGATTTAACCAAAGAGGGACACGCTGTCACCATGCCTGACATAGGTATGATGATCGAAGTGCCTTCAGCCATCATGCTCTTGCCTAAACTGGCCCCCTGGATCGACTACGTATCGATAGGCTCGAATGACTTAACACAGTATCTATTAGCCGTGGATCGAAACAACCCAAGAGTATCCGCACTCTTCGATCACTTGCACCCCGCTATTGTCAGCACATTAAGCTACATTCAAACACAGTGCACGGCATTAGAGCTTCCTGTTTCCGTGTGTGGCGAAATGGCATCTGACCCGGTTGCCGTACTGGTATTAATGGCGATGGGATATCAACGCATCAGCCTTAGCGCTTATAACATTCCTCGAATCAAGTTATTAATCCGTTCAGTTAAACGCGAAGATTTACTGCCTTTACTGGATCAAGCATCCCTTTGCTCTCATGAAGATGAGATTAGAGCACTCTTTAAGCCCTGGGTGGAACAGGCACTCAATCAAGCGCCAACAACTGACTAAAAAGCCTTCACGCAGTCATTAAATCGTCATATTGATCCAGTAAAAATAAAGAAGGCTGTCTTGAGAAGACAGCCTTAAACGTTTTGCTTTGTTGAAATGATGAAGAGACCCGAAGAAAATCCTATTCGGGCTACCAGTTAACCTTTTATCGACTTAACCTTAGCTGAACAAAAATGAACAGATCATTTTTGACAGATAAATCTGGCCAATATTCTTGCAATCTTCACTGGGTCGGGTATAACTGATATAAACCAATTGTTTTGAGTCTAACATAATGGAATTGCGAGAACTTCTGGTTCTGATTATTGAACCATCGCGGATGCAACGCAACATCATTGTTAATAATTTGCGCTCCCTAGGTGTTGAAGAGATAGAAGAGTTTAGCGAAGCCAGCGAAGCGCTGGAACGTATGCAGACCATCACGCCCGATATTGTGATGTCAGCGATGCACCTACCCGATATGACAGGATCTGAACTCGTGGCTGAAATGCGTAAATCGCCGGGTCTCGATGATGTTGTTTTCTTTCTAATCTCATCTGAAACACTGTACCGCTATTTAGAGCCGATTCGGCAGGCAGGTGCCGCAACGATTCTGCCTAAACCCTTTGACCCTGAAGAACTACGTAAAGCGCTACAAAGTGCTGTTGAGTATGTTCAGGATCATCAAAGAGAGGAAGATGAAGGCGATGAGTCGTTTGAAGACCTCTGGGTGTTAATCGTTGACGATAGCCAGATGTCTCGACGCTACCTAGTACGCGTTCTAAACTCGCTTGGCGTGCTCAATTACAGAGAAGCTAAAGACGGTGCCGAAGCATTACAGATTTTAAAAAATCAACGCTTCGATTTGGTGATTACCGACTTCAATATGCCTAATATTGATGGCTTGGAGCTTGTCCAACACATTCGCCAATACACGGATCAACCGACAGTGCCTGTTATAGTCGTTACCTCAGAGCAAGATGACGAACCACTGACGTCATTCAAAAAACAGGGTGTCACCGCTATTTGTCGAAAGCCCTTGTCCTACCACTCTCTCAAACAACTGCTACAACATCTGATAAGCGAACCTACCTAAACCAGGTTCGCTTCATTAGGTTCGCTTATTTTTGGCGGCTATTCATCCAGCAAGCATTTAGGCTCAAAGCCCATAATCAGCGCACCCCAGTGCTTGCCGTTGACATACAAAGGGATAGATAGGTCATTTAAGATTTCACCCGTATCACGAATATAGGTTTGCAGAAGGAAGGTATTCTCATGTGAACAACGACGGCGCTCTTGACGATTACCCTGAAAGAAGCGTCGATGGCGACTTTTGAGTAAATCAACACTCAAATCACCGGTTACAGGCTGACTCACCTTAGCATGATGAGCAGGAGCATAGCCTTTTTTGTCTACGGCTATAGCATAGATAAATTCGGGACGCTCTGATATAAATTGATCAAACACGGGTTGTAAGGTTCGCTCAAAGAGATCCGCATAGGTGACATTGAACTTTTCAGGTTGTTGATTCGGATTGACGCGCTGGTAGTTTTGATCAAACAGATTCACACCTTGTGAATCCAGCTGTTTCATGACCTCCATGATCTGTTTAGACCACTCCATACCGGTGCGCGTCATATTTTCGAAGCCGCCTCGTCCTATCTGGAAATGTGATAGCTGTTCTTGGGTTGTTTCGGTTGCCTCTTCCAGATCTTTTGAATAGGTTTTAGAACGATCCATATCTTCTTTCATCTGCACAGACAGCTCGGTAATACTCTGAACATGTTCATGCGATTCACGATTAGTATGAGACAGCTCCTCAATCGCCGCAGAGATACTGGTTAATTGCTGATTAATATCTTCAAAATCGGACACCAGTTTGACAAATTGATTACTGGTTGCATCAATAAAGGTTTCAGTATTTTCAATATACTCTAGAATCGTCACTGCACTGCTGTGTGTATCACTGACAAGGGTTGCCATCTCACTGATATTAACATCGATCTCCGTCGTGGCTGTGCCCACTTTTTGGGACAGATTTCTAACCTCGTCAGCCACCACCGCGAAACCACGACCCGCATCACCCGCACGCGCCGCTTCGATAGAAGCATTCAATGCAAGCAGGTTGGTTTGATCGGAAAACTCTTTCACCATCCCTAGGATATTCATTACATTTCCGGAGTTTTCACTTAATTTTTGCACAGTATCCTGAAACTGTGTCGCCAGCTCTCTGACTGAGCGCACCTGCGCCAAGACGTTTGACAATTCTTCACTGGAACTGCGAATTTCCTGCATATTATCACCCGTTTGATGGCTAATCATCTGGGTATTACTGGCTATTTCATCAATTGCTTGTGACGCTTGTGAACTAGACTGAAAAACCATTTGCGCCGTTTGCTCTTGCGCTTCAGAGGCATTTCCGGCTTCTATAACCGCCTTTTGTACGCGCGTTGAGCTCAGTGAGACACTGACCGAGTGACGACGGGTCTGTTCAATCATTGCCCGAAGCTGATCCGTAAAATCATTATAGCTTTGCGCCATCTCAGAGATTTCATCGAAGGTATACGCCGGTAAAGTGGCAGAAATATCCCCTTCTTTTTCTTTAATGGCTTTTAACACTTGTGTAATTTCCCGAATGGGCTTCAAGAACAGGTGTCGCATAAAGAATATTGAAAAGATGCCTGCGATAAAGGCAACAAAGATGGTGGCACCGGCCGCATAGAGTAACGTATTCAGTGCAGAAAGGAGTTGAGCTTGAAGTGACGGTTCAAGATTAGCGGATATAATAGCCTCTCTCAGACTTGAAGCAAAATAACTGCCCACGAGAATTAACAGCAGATGAGGAAGCAATAGAAAGACAACGTTCCCTACAATCTTTCGCGTCAGGGTAAACCAGAAGGTTTTTTCAATCGATTTATACAAACTCATTGTTATCTCTTATGGTTATTATGAAACAAGCTTAACTATAAAGCAGAAGGCTCACTTCAACCAGATAGAACACATAGACCTTAGCACTAGAGAAAAAGTTAAAACAAACGATTAAGGTATTTTTGTTAACGCTTTATCGATTTCACGGCAAAAATCTTCGCGATAATGTTCACTATCAAGCGATGAGTATCGCATATTTTCATAGAGTTGTGCGATTGGTGCCAATATCTCAGCATATTCAGGATGCGTAGTGGCAATTCGGCGATTAAAACGCGTTAAAGTTTCATCAGGCTGGCGGTATAAGCCCTGTCTTGCTAGCTTTTCAAACAGCTTTTTCAAGCGTTTTTCAATCGGACTAATCGGTTTTTGCTGTCGAACTAAACGCCAATACAGCAAACCAAGCACCAAGCCAGTCGGAAGCAGAAGCACTAAGATCATTTTCCAGGCAGTCAATTCACCTAACCAATCTTGAAGCACATCCTGTTGCTGATGATGATAATTTAACACCCAACGTTGCCAAGCAAAGTTAATCGAATCGTAGTGCATTCGCGCCTGAAGTAACCAGCCCTGACGCGAAATACGCGAGGTTAAAGGCGAATCTGCCAAGAAGCCATCCTGACCACTAAAGAATTGATCCGCACTCATTTCGATACGTTCAGGGGCCACAGCGGTAGTCGGGTCGATACGAACCCAGCCCTGCCCTTCTAACCAAACTTCAACCCACGCATGTGCATCATATTGTCGCAAGGTTAAATAGTTTTGACTGGCATTCCACTCTCCCCCTTGATAGCCCGTGACAATGCGCGCTGGAACTCCGACAGACCTTAACATTACAGCTGTCGCACTGGCATAGTGTTCACAAAACCCTTGCTGAGTGTCAAACAGGAATTCATCCATACTATGCCTGCCCAGAGACTGCGGCTCTAATGTATAAACAAAGGTTTCATTAAAGTGTCGAAAGATGCGTTGAATCAGTTGTTCCACATCCTGATTCACTTCATCAAACCACTCTCTGGCCATCGCTTGACTGCGAGGATTGCTTTGACTGGGCATTTGGCTAAAGAACTCTCTTTCCGCGTCCGATAACGCACCTCCCAGTTGATAATGCATAGCAGAAGTGAGGGTGTATTGTATTCGTTGACTCACCTCAGCAGATGCCAACAAGGTTCGAGTAGGCGTCAAATTGGCTCGTGAAGGTGCTTCTGTTGGCAAATCTAATGCAAATAACCAGCGCTGGTCACTTCTTTCTTGAACGACCTCATACTCGATTAAGCCACCTAAAGCCTGTAATGACTCCACCTCGGTATTGGGGGGTGAACCAGGTCGCCACTCTCTGCCATCAAACGCAGATAACACTAAGGCACGCCAATAGCGCTCGGAAGGGGCCGGGGGTTGATCATTGAACACTGCCCGGAAGGCCAGCTCATCTGAACGTGTAAGACGGCTAATATCACCCGGGGACATACTTTCTGATAAACCTGTTCTTGCTGATGACTGATCCAACTCCACTGACCAAAGTGGTCCAATACGTGGAAAAACAAAAAATAACACCAGCATAAAAGGTACTGCAGGCAAGGTCATACGCCAGGCTAGTTTAAAGGGTCGCCACATCTCTTCACGTAGAGGGTCTTGCCAAACACTGATGAGAGCAGACACTATCAAGACAACCACAAAAAACATATAGACGGCCACCAAGATCCCTTGCTCAAACAGGAATACACTGGTCGCCAAGAAAAGTGCTACGTAAAGCAGTACTAAGGCATCACGTCGACGATAGATCTCTAACAGTTTAAGTACCAAGCCAACTGTTAACAGTGCCACCATCGCATTTAAGCTGGCATCACGATTAAACGTCATCAGCAAACCCACACCGACCGCCAGAATCAGCAGTAAACGAATACTCCAATGCGGAAAAGACCAGCGTCCAGAATGAATCATCAATCGCGCACCAATACAGGCCACGCCCAACACAAGTACCCATGCTGGCAACCAACTCACTAAAGGAAGCACGACGGCGATACAGGCGATCAGCTGCCAGAGTACCGCGGCACGACTGATGTTATCTACGGCAGGTGACTGTGCTTTCATTCACTCGACTCCTTGCCAAAGAGTGCCAAGGCTTGGAGCACCTGTAATCGATGATGCTCCCCCCGAGCGGGTGGCCACTCACGACCCGGTAATCTCACACCATAGCAACGATCCTCACGATGGAATTTCAATACCCAGTAGCATAAGCGTGATAATCTCATCTCCTGAGAAGCGTCGGGCCACGCATCATAATCGAGCCAGATATCCATATCCTGTCGAGAGGCAAATCGCTTAGCATGAAGCCCTTGTCCTCGGGCATACACTTTCCAAGCAATATGTTGAGGTGACATACCTGCCTCAAAACGTTTCAATTCACTAAAATCATCACTTCCAGACTGTGTGGTTAACCCTCCTTGACCGCCTGATCCAGCCGTTGCCGGTAAATGTTGGCTAGCAACGGGAGCAGGATAGACTAAGGCTTTGCAGGACAATTGCTGATAACACCAACTGCGAAAAAGACCTAATGGAAAAACCGTTTGTATTTTAACCTTTGGAGGCTCCACCCACCCTCGGTGCTTTGTGGGCACAGACAGCTCAACTGGCACCTGGCTAGACTCCACCAGATCTACCACCACACTGTTCATGGACACTGATGTGAGATCGCCTACCCAACTTACTTGGAGTTGTTGATGCTCCTTTTCGCGCCTGTCCGAAGCAGTCCCAGAAACCATGAGCGAAAAACCCGCCTGCTCACCGGCAAAACAGGCTTGGCTTGTCGCACGAACAAGATGCACACCCAGCAAATTACTGTAGGTATACAGAATAGCAACCACAAACAACCCTACTAAAAAAAACGTTAATGCAAACGCAAGGTTGTTTTCAAAGTTAATGGAAAGCACCAGAAGCAGTAATAAGAGCAGTATAAACCCCCAGCCTGCTTTGGTTGGAAAGATATAAATTTTTCCGAGTCGTTGTTGTGTCAGTCGATCAAATAGGCTTAACGTCATCCAGTTGCCATCACATCTACACTGGTCAAAAGTTCGTTCACAAGTCTGCTTGAGGTATGCCCTGCCATATCCTCTGCCGCTCTGATTCGATGTCCGACAACCGCCTCCAAAACGTGTTGTACATCTTCAGGCACAACATGCTGCCTGTCATCAAGCCATGCCCAGCTTTTGGCACAACGTAATAAAGCCAGGGCACCTCGGGGAGAAACACCGTAACTGAAGCTGTCTGCCTCGCGTGTATACTGAACCAGCCGTTGAACATAATCGATAAGGTCAGCCGATGCATGAACGGTTTGACAAGCTTTTTGAGCCTCAGCCAGTTCTGCTGAGCTGATCACCGCATCAATAGGATCACGGCGGGAGTATTGATCACCGCGCTTCAACAAAGCCCTTTCAGCTTCCGCACTGGGGTAACCCAAGTTGATACGCATCAGGAATCTGTCTAATTGAGACTCAGGCAAAGGAAAAGTACCAAATTGTGTTAAGGGGTTTTGCGTTGCTATGACAAAAAAGGGTTGTGGTAAGTAGCGAGTTTCACCGTCCTGAGTCACCTGACCCTCTTCCATCGCCTCCAAAAGCGCACTTTGCGTTTTCGGTGTTGTGCGGTTGATTTCATCCGCTAAAAGCAATTGGGTAAAAATCGGACCCGGATGAAACACAAAGCGGCCATTCTCTTGATCAAATATGGATACCCCTAAAATATCGGCCGGTAACATATCGCTGGTAAACTGAATGCGAGAATCATTCAAACCAAAAACAGAAGCCAAACCGTGTGCAAGCGTGGTTTTCCCCATGCCTGGCAAATCCTCGATTAATAGATGTCCAGAAGAGAGTAGACAGGTGACAGCCAAACGTATCTGTTGTGATTTACCTAAAATAATCTGATCAAGCCTTTCACACGCCTGTCTAATCTGTTTTACCCGTACATCTGCCATGTAAGCTCCTAAAATCCTTGAATTAAGAAGACAGTATCATCTGTGCCAGTTGAGTACCACTTTGCCAAGCACCCTCAATACCGCCACCTGCTAACCACTCCCCACACACACCGATAGCATTATCAGCATCCCACAAAGCGCCGTAATGTTCAGGGTTGTTGGCATCACAGTAAAGCCAACGATGAGCTCGGTAATGAAGCACCTCAACAGGGTCACCAGTCAAGGCTACAAACGCCGCAACCAATTCATGCATAACCGTATCGGCACTCAGATTAATATAGGCATCACTCCAAGCTTGACTGGCTTGTAATGTCCACACTTCACCCGAACGTTGCGGTTTACTGCTGTCTCGAAGCACTCTGGCAAACTCTGCATGGTCACCTTCAATCAAGTCTATTTGCGCTAAAGCGCCTGGGCGATTGTTTAAGACTAATGAAAGCACCCAAGCTGGATTCATACGAATGGCCATCGCCTTCGCTTGATAGGACTGAAGCGCATCCAGTAGTGGTGCCGCTTGAGGGGCTGGAGTCGCCACGACAACCTTATCAAAATAGCCTAGCATCTCTGATTGTTCATTACGTAGAAGCACACCTTGACGATCTGGCCACACCACATTGACACGCGTTTCAGTGTGTAAGGTAACACCTTGAGCTAAAAGACGGGTCACTTTACTGGAACGGGGCACACCCACCCACAACTCACGCGAGTGTTGATCCGCAGGTTCACCGAGCGAAAAATCGCTTTGCTGTGGAAACCAGCGTTGCAGGTTGTCTGGATGCGCCTGAATCCAAGCACGCAGTTCTGCTGACTGAGTTTCAAGGTATGGGACACCAAGATCCGTCGTTAATTCGCCCACTCTGGATGAGGATAAACGACCACCGGTTCCTCGACTTTTTTCAAACACAGTTACCGTATAGCCAGCCTCTGCCAATAAAGAGGCACAGCGTAAGCCAGCCAAACCAGCACCTATCACTGCCACAGACT
>SLCQ01000041.1 GCA_007125745.1 Nitrincola sp. | reverse complement strand
GTGATGCCCTGAATTCCGATTTCGGACAAAGATTCTCTTACATCGTCCAGCTTGAAGGGTTTTATGATTGCTGAAACCAGTTTCATTGGTCTGACTCCCTATGGATACAAATTCATCAAGTAGATAAGACGATAGCCTTTAGTCCACTCGCCTTGTTGTGTTTGATAGCGAAACTCGTGCCAGATTTTAAAAATATAATAAAAACAGTAATATATGATTATTCTGTGCATTTTTGATGCGATATATTGCAGTGCATCAAAGTTTAAAAAGCTAAGATGGTGCGCCAAAACGGTGCGCGCACCAGGATGGGGCAATTATTTAGGGGTGGCGGTAAATGCTATATAAAGATGCGAAAAAAGCACAAATACGTTAAGCTAAATTGCATTACATTTTGTTGGAGAAATCGGACTTATGATTCACCAAAAACTAGCCGAAGGCCTTACAGAACAGCTCAACCAGTTTATGAATGGAGCGAAAGAGCTTCCAGGACAACAAGTGGTACAGCAACAGGTACAGGCAATGCTACAGCAAACGCTCAGTCGTCTTGATCTGGTGACTCGAGAAGAGTTCGAAACGCAAAAAGCCGTGTTACTTAGAACGCGTGAAAAGCTGGAAGCATTGGAGCGTAAAGTTGACGCTTTAGAAGCGCAAAAAGAACAACCCTAATCTAGAGCCGTAACACTCGAACACACACCTACACAGTTAATTAGCCAAGGAAGGCATTATGTCACTCGCAATCGTTCATAGCCGTGCTCAGCTCGGCATTACATCCCCATCTGTTACTGTTGAAGTTCATCTGTCGGGTGGTTTGCCTGGCATGGCCATGGTCGGCTTACCTGAAACTGCGGTAAAAGAAAGCAAAGAGCGAGTTCGAAGCGCGCTGATTCACGCAGGCTTCGATTTTCCTCAACGACGTATCACCGTTAACTTAGCACCTGCTGATCTTCCAAAAGAGGGTGGACGTTACGATCTCGCCATTGCCATCGGAATATTGCAAGCATCGGGGCAATTAAAAAGTAGGACGTTGGAGCAACATGAAATGGTTGCTGAATTAGCACTTTCAGGAGATATCCGTCCGATACGCGGTGCTTTACCGGTTTCCTTAGCCTGTGGTAAAGCGGGTAGACGATTAATTCTGCCAGCCAGTAATGCAGATGAAGCCACGTTATTGGGCGATACGCCGGTGATTGCCGCATCGCACTTGCTGGACGTCTGTCGTTACCTGAATGGCAAAACAGAACTGCCTTTATATCAACCCGATAGAGGGCAAATACCCCCTATAAGTTCGCTCGATCTAGCGGATGTCAAAGGCCAATTTCAAGCACGTCGCGCATTGGAAGTGGCTGCTGCGGGTCAATTGAATCTATTATTTACAGGCCCTCCGGGTAGTGGAAAGAGCCTATTGGCGGCATGTTTACCCAGCATATTGCCTGAATTGACCGAGGCAGAGCGCTTAGAGGTGGCATCAGTCTATTCGTTAGTGGGCCTTCCGGTTCATGCCGTATGTCAGGGACAACGACCTTTTCGTGCCGTACATCATACCGCTTCAGCGGTAGCGTTGGTGGGTGGTGGTGCTAATCATCCCAGACCTGGCGAAATTTCACTGGCTACACAAGGCGTTTTGTTTCTTGATGAGATGCCGGAATTTCCCAGAAAAGTGCTCGACTTAATGCGTGAACCGATGGAAACCGGCAAAATTCTTATATCCAGAGCGTTAAGTAAAGTGGAGTACCCAGCCGCTTTCCAGCTGGTTGCGGCCATGAATCCCTGCCCCTGTGGTCACTATCAAGATGGAACGGATCGTTGTATCTGTTCTCCCGATCAAATTCGACGCTATCAAGGGCGGGTATCCGGTCCGTTATTAGATCGGATTGATCTTCAACTATGGGTATCTGCTCTCTCTGCCGATACCTTGTTACACCCTACACAACCAGCAGAATCAAGCGTCTCGGTACGTGAGCGTGTTGCACTGGCACGTAAGCGTCAAGAGGAACGTCAGGGATATAGTAATCGCTACTTGCAAGGGCGAGCATTAGAAAAACACGCTTCTTTATGTCCGCAAACCCGCACATTACTGCTGAAAGCGATGGAAAAAATGCATCTGTCAGCGAGAGGATGTCACCGTATCTTGCGTGTGGCGAGAACCCTCGCCGATTTGGATGGTGTCGATGCAATACAGCCATCACATTTGTTGGAAGCACTGGCGTTTAGGGGGCTGGGATCCAGTCGGGATCTTGAAGGCGTTGAATAAAGGATTCAAGTGGAATGGGACGACTAAAATAATAGCCCTGCGCCAATAAACAGCCATGTGTTTTTAAAAAGGACAGTTGCTCGTGGGTTTCTACACCTTCTGCAATAACTTTTTTATTTAAATTGCGTGCTAAGCTAATAATACTTCTGACAATTTCTTCATCACCTTCAGATTGTCCGATACCCGCAACAAAACTTTTATCTATCTTTAAGGTGGCAATCGGAAGTTTTTGTAGCATGGCAAAAGAGGAGTAGCCCGTACCAAAATCATCTAACGAAAATTCAGCACCCAGCTGGTTTAACGACTCCATGCAATAGACAACATGTGGTTCATCTCTAAAAAGTGCCGTTTCAGTCAGTTCAAATTCTAGCTGGCGCGTATCAATTTGATGCCGTTTGATCAGGCGCTCAATGGTGCTGGATAGATAACCATCTTGAAACTGCCGGAACGAAAGGTTTACACCAATATGCTCAGGAAGTCCTGCTGCTTGTAAACGTTGCATATCTTTGCCGACCTGCTCTACTACCCAATAGCCGATTGGGACGATTAAACCTGACTTCTCGCTGATCGGAATAAATTCATCTGGAGGAATCATTCCTTGAGTAGGATGCTCCCAGCGTATCAGTGCCTCCGCACCAACCACCCGATGAGTAGTTAAGCAGATACGTGGTTGGTAATAGAGACGAAATTGACGCTTTTGAAGCGCCTGCCACAGCTCAGGTTCCAATCGAATCGTTTGCTGATCATCAAGGTCGTAATGGGTATCAAAAATGGCGTAACTATGCCCACGAAGCTTTTTAGCACGTAATCTTGCTGTGTTGGCATAACGAATTAAATCGTCGAACTCGTGGCTATGATCGGGAGCCATAGCAACACCAATACTGCAGTGAAGATGGATCTCGTGTTCATTCACTTCATAGGCGGGTAATAATACATCAATAAGTTGCTCAATCACTTTTCGCGTTTTTTGCTTAATATGGCTCAGTGGTGCGCGAACCAGTAACGTGAACTCATCATTACCTATTCGGCATAGATCGTTTTTGCCAGGGCAACTGTCCAGGCGATCCGCAATCAGGGCTACAAGTTTGTCGCCAACATCATGACCATACTGATGATTAAATTCACTAAAGTTATCAATATCAATGATTAACAATGATAAGGCTTCTGAGTCAGATAAGTACTTTAACGAGTGTGTTAATTGATGATAAAAATGCTGTCGATTTCCGGCACCCGTGAGTGGATCTTGCGTTTGCAGTCGAAACAAGGTGTTAGGAATACTGTGTTCGATAGGTATCAGTAGGAAGTTTTGATGATGGTCAGACAGGGCCTGATTAGCTTCAACAAGGGAGTGGCATTGCTGGAAGTTGAATGTTTGATCTTGTAGCGAAGACAAGAGAGCACTGCTCAAGGTATCATGACTGCCGTCTACAAAAATGAGCTGAACATCAGGGGGTAATTTGTCCCTATCAACATTGAACGGCATTGAGCAGTTTCCTTATCAACGTTTCTGTCGTTAAAATTTTTCATTGGCAATACCCAACGTACTAGGCTTTTACCATAGTATGGCTATCAATAATCTTCCAGAGATTAGCATGATGCATATATATTTCAAACATTTGTTCAATTTTGGTTCGCTTTTTAGTGTATGAATAAACTTAATCCTCGTCAGGAAGAAGCGGTACATTACATTGGTGGCCCTATGTTGGTTCTTGCGGGTGCCGGGTCGGGCAAAACCAGCGTCATCACGCGAAAAATTGCTTATCTGATTCAAGACTGCGGTATAGACGCACGTCATATTGCGGCCGTCACCTTTACCAATAAGGCGGCACGTGAAATGAAAGAGAGAGTTCTTCAGCTACTACCAAAAGGAGAGGGACGAGGGCTAACGGTTTCTACGTTCCATAATTTAGGTCTGAACATCATTCGTCGTGAAGTGAAGCACCTAGGGCTCAAACCTGGATTCTCTATCTTTGACGACCAAGACAGCAAAGGTTTGATCAAAGAACTGCTATTGCATCATGATGAGGACGCAGAGCAAACAGCATCAGTACAACACCAAATTTCCAATTGGAAAAACGACATGTTGGAACCTCATGAAGCTTTGGCACAAGCCAGAGTTCCTCATGAAATATTGGCGGCACGTGCATACGAGTCATACCAACGAATGTTAAAGGCATACAATGCTGTCGATTTTGATGATTTGATTTTGACACCCGTCAAGCTGTTCAGTCAGCAACCAGAAGTCTTAGAGCGTTGGCAAGGTCGTATTCGCTATCTCTTAGTAGACGAATACCAAGATACTAACTTATCGCAATATCGTATGGTGAGACAGCTAGTCGGTGTCAGAAGCGCACTCACTGTCGTGGGTGATGATGATCAATCTATCTATTCATGGCGAGGTGCCCGGCCAGAAAACCTGGCACGATTACAAGATGACTTTCCGGGCTTAAAACTGGTGAAGTTAGAACAGAATTATCGATCCACTGGGCGTATTCTGAAAGTCGCTAACCTGTTAATTAATAACAACCCGCACGTATTCGAAAAAACGCTGTGGAGTGACAAGGCCTTTGGTGATCCCATTCGCATCTTGCATACACGCAATGAAGATGCTGAATGTGACCGAATCGCTACAGAAATACTCGATAGGCATCTTCGCCAACGCATCCCTTTTCGAGAATTTGCGGTGCTTTATCGTGGCAATCACCAATCACGTCTACTGGAGTTGAAGCTACAAAGCTCACAAGTGCCTTATAAACTGAGCGGTGGAACCTCTTTTTTTGCACGTGCCGAAATTAAAGATTTAATGGCCTATCTAAGGCTATTGGTCAACCCCAGTGATGATAACGCCTTCCTAAGAATAGTTAACCTTCCGCGGCGTGAAATAGGTCCAACCACTTTAGAAAAGTTGGGTGAATATGCTTCAACCCGGCAGGTTAGCTTATTTGAAGCATGCACTGAGCTTGGTCTGCAACAAGCGCTTCCAGCAAAAGCCTATGAGCGCTTACACCGCTTTACTGAATGGATACAGCAACTATTACAGCGATGCGAAACAGGTGACCCCATTGCAACAGTGCGCGATATGATCTTAGAAATGGATTATGAAAGCTGGATACGAGAGCAAAGCTCCAGTGATGGCGTTGCTGAAAAGCGCATGCAAAATGTTTGGTTCTTAGTGGACTCTTTGAAATCGACACTCGAACGACTGCAAGAAGAAGACCCTGATGCAGGGATCAAAGAAACCATTGCTCGGCTCTTGCTTATTGACATGCTGGATAGACAAGAAGAGGAAGATGATTCCGATAGAGTGCAGTTGATGACACTTCATGCGTCCAAAGGTTTGGAGTTTCCGCATGTTTATCTGATGGGGATGGAAGAGGAGTTACTTCCTCACCGCAATAGCATTGAGTCGGACACGATTGAAGAGGAGCGGCGTCTGGCGTATGTAGGTATTACGCGAGCACAAGTTACCTTAACCATGACGCTGGCAAAGAAACGCCGACAGTTTGGGGAAGTATTAGATTGTTTGCCCAGTCGTTTTTTGGATGAACTTCCACAAGAAGATGTGGTGACGCAAGGTATTGGAGAGCGAGACGTAGAAGCAAATGTCGCTACAGGACGCGCCACAATTAGCTCATTAAAGAATCTATTGGATGACTTTTGAGGAAAATTCGCAGAAACAAAATAGGCCGCATCGCGACCTATTTTTCTATCAATTCAATTACTCAGCGTCGATCATGAACTGAATAGTAGCTTCCAGCTCTTCATCAGAACAGTCGTTACAAGTACCTCTTGGAGGCATAGCGCCGATGCCACTGATAGAGGTTGCTAAAATACCATCCAAGCCTTTCTCATCAGCACGCTCTGTCATTTGACCGCTTCCGAAAAGTGGAGAGTCCAAAATGCCTGCAGTGTGACAAGCCGCACAGAAGCGATTGTAAATCTCTTCACCAGAACGTGCGGATGCACTAGCGGTTGCAGGTGCAGCAGCTGGGGCACCGGTACCACAGGTATCATCACCTTCAAGACAAACATTACCATGCGGTTGGATGCGTTCAATGATGGCATCATGGTCAACAGCCGCATAGACAGAAGTGGCCAGCGCAACGCTTAGCCCTAGGGTGCAGAGTGCAGAAGCAGCTTTTGCAGCAAGTTTATTCACGTTCAAGACCTCATCAATTTTAGGAACAGGTGGCGTCAATGCCTGTCTAAAGTCACCCTGAAACCATAAATCCACAGGGCCGGAGCAGACAATACCGCTATCATTAGGCAGGGATTATACCCGCAAAATTTCCTTACGGAAATGCACAACGTCTAGTTCTTAGGGTGAATGTCTTGGCAATAGCCAAATGAGTGCGTATTATTGTCGCCCTGTCACATGCGCCCGTAGCTCAGCTGGATAGAGTAGCAGGTTCCGATCCTGTTGGTCGGGGGTTCGAATCCCTCCGGGCGCGCCATCCGCTTTTTCTTCGCACACTTTCAACTAT
>SLCQ01000001.1 GCA_007125745.1 Nitrincola sp. | reverse complement strand
TGCTTCAAATCCAAACGTGGAAAGCAATCCAGTTATCACTGCACCAGCGTCAGCGCGGGCGACAATTGGATTAAGGTCCCAAAGCTGGATCGGATCAAAGCGCGTATTCACCGCGAACTGATCGGCACCGTTAAAAGCATCACACTGAGTCGAACTCCGACCGGTAAATACTACGCCTCGATCCTCACCGATGACGGTGCCATCGCGCCGACACCGACCCAAACGCTGGATCATGTGATCGGTATTGATATGGGGCTGACTGATCTGTGCATTACATCAGACGGGGTGAAAATACCAAACCCACGATTCCTAAAACGCGCTACTAACAATCTGCGACGCAAGCAAAAAGCCTTGTCTCGTTGCCAGAAAGGAAGTCGTGGCCGGGCGAAAGCCCGCTTACTGGTGGCTAAGGCGCATGAGCGCCTAGCGAATGCCCGTAATGACTATCAGCACCAACTGTCTCGACAGTTCATTGACGATAACCAAGCGGTGATTGTTGAGACATTAAAAATACAAAACCTGCTTAAAAACCGGAAGCTGGCCAGGCACATTGCCGATGCTAGTTGGAACAGTCTGGTGACAAAGCTGACCTACAAGGCCCAGCGGGCCGGTAAACATCTGGTCAAGATCGCCCCTTGGTTTGCCAGCTCCAAGACCTGTTCATGTTGCGGTCATAAAGTTGAATCGATGCCATTGAGTATTCGCAGATGGGACTGCCCTTCTTGCGGCACCACCGGCATCGACCGCGACATTAATGCCGCGATCAATATCCGTCAGCAGGGACTTATACATTTAAGAGCCGAAGGACTGTCGGTTCCTGCCAGCTGAGGCGGTGTAAATCCGGCAAATCGTCGGTTACTGCCTATGACGTTGGAAGCATCGCCCGCTAGGGCGGTGAGCAGTCACTTATCATAATAAGCGCGATGCACAGCTTCCAAGCTAGACCAGGCCGCGTCAGTATATTCATTGATAGGTAAATGGTAGATGCGCCCTTCACCTATGCGCTCGGGTGTGTAACTGTTCTGTGGTGGGTTAAGTAGCATGCGCGCAAAGTTTACCGGGTAGTTGGGGCCAGCCACCCGTTGACCATATTGAGCTTCCATCTCTCTAAGTTGATCGCGTGCGGCAGGAATGAAAGCTAAGTTATGACAGCGAGTCGTTTCACCTCTGCACAGCCTCAGTGCTTGAGTATCGAGCTTGTAGTACTGGTTGGCGGTCGGATCACGTTGAAGCAAGCCTTCTGTTTTGATACAGCCCGTCAGTAACAGGGTCGATGCTAATGCTAAACCTAGTAAACGATACATCGCTTTACTCCTAGCGCTGATAATGTGATTAAAAATCATCATAGGGGTTTTTGATCGCAATGGAAACCGGTTGAGCATAACCGGGTAAACGAATCTCCATGTCACTAAATTGCAAGTCTTCGCCCGTGAGTACTTGATGATCATAAAGATAGATAGGTCGATTCAGGCCTCGTGTTGCCTCAAGATCATAGCGCTGGGCTTGCTCAATCACTGATTCATTTCGCTGTTTCCATGCCTGCATTTCACTTTGACCATAACGTTTGGTCAGCAAGGCTTCGGTGGCATTGGGCGATAATAGAACCGCACTGGCATTATTTCCACCAAACCCTTTGGCGTTGATCAATACACTGTCCATCTGATCAGGTTTGATTTGCTGATGCGTGAGCGGGAAGTGAAGATGGCTTTGATGGACATCTTCGGCGATTTCAGGGGTGGTGGTCAGCCCCGGAATGATGCCGTATTGCCAAACACCCAGTGAAGCCATAATTTGATCACCACCGGCACAGCCTTGCGAGTGGCCAACATAGGCTTTAACTGCCGAAACAGTCCAGTCATGAATGCCAAATGCTTTGGCTGTCTCGTTAATAACATGAGACTCCGTGACTCGATTCTGTGGTGTACTGGTTCCGTGTGCTTGCACAAAACTACGTTCTTTTAGCGATTCTTCACCCAGTAAGCTTCTGACGAATGAGGCCGCCTTACCCAGCGTAAAATAGTTACCAATACCGGGGGCAGAAATCGATTTTTTATGTCCATCTGCATGGACATAGACATCACCCACAGCGCCATATATCTGTGCGCCCGTTTGTATGGCGAAATCATCACTCATCAGGACTAAGTACTGACTTGACTCACCCATGGTAAAGCCGCAGTTATTTCCAAAGGGACGACAGGCTCGTCGGTAGTCATCGTCCTGAAGACTGGAAAGGTTATCTAAGGCCATCAAATACTTGTCTTCGGCAAGCGCGCCCATGGCACGGAAGCCTTCAATAATTTCGGGGGTGACGGGTGCATCACTGCCACCCACCATGACCAGTTTTCGTCGACCAGAGCGTATCTCTTCTACACCACTTTTTAAATTGTATAAAAACGTGGCACAGGCGCCTAATGCACCACCGGTTAAGCCTACGTTTCCTAACAGGTAAGCGTTAATAAAATCGGCAGGCATTTGAGCATAGCCTAACGGCATCTGCTTTGAGCTTGTTCGTTTACCCAGTGCTGGAAATTTGGTTAAGCCACCGAAACCTGCGTCATCTAACTGTCCTATGGAGTTGCTGGCAAAGACAGCAATTTGGTCAGGTGACAGTTGAGAAGCAAGTGATTTAAAGTCGATGCCGACAGACTGTAGTGCATCTGACGCGGCAAATACGCTCATTTGCAATCCGCGAGGGTGGTTTCGGGATTGATACAGCACACTGGGATCAAATCCCGTTGGAAGCATGCCAGCACTTTGGACAGCCGACTCACGATAGTCTGGAAAAATGACATCGGTACCCCCGTTAATACGCACTTCAGACTCGATTGCTGATAGCGGTTTCACCTGCCAGTTTGCAGGTAGATGGTTCGGCAGATGTCGGTTACGCAGTTTAAATACCAGTTCTCCAGTGTGCCCTGTCACATTCGCAACTTTATTCAGCATCAAGTTCTTCACATCAAACCAGTCCGGATGAATACGTCGAATCAACGTGTTTGAGCAAAGCTGTTCCTTGAGGTTTGAGGCGATGTGTGACATCTCAAATGCTTGACCATCTTGTGTATGATACTGCCCATTGTCATAACGGGTGAGTCGCATCAGGCTTGCCAGCGAGGTGAGTGTTTCGGCTTGGCTGGCGGTGTCAAGTTGATCGAGCACAAGGCGACGGTATCCATGATGAAAGGATGATCGACCGGCAGGGTTAATACCACCGAAACCAACAATGACCGGAAGATGTGACAAGAGGATGGCTCCTTGAAACTAAAATGCTGTAGTGCAATATAACTCAGTTATTTTAACGGCAACACCCGGAGTGTACCAGTGTTCTGATGGCTTTAGCGGGTTTATGATCGGTTTGTGAGTCCCTTCATCTATTATTCAGCTTTCTAAGCTTATAAAGAGATGTTTAAACCCTACTGTTTCTTCGGAGAGTCTCAATATGAAAGGTAAACTGGTGCTATCAACGGCCGTGGTATCGGCGATGTTTTTAGCAGGTTGTACAGCAAACCCTTATCAGCCTTCAAATACTGTCAAAGGAACAGCGGGAGGCGCTGTCGGTGGAGCGGCTATTGGTGCGGCTGTTGCCGGGTCTGGAAAACGCAACGAAGGTGCTTTAGTGGGTGCCTTACTGGGTGCGGCGATAGGCGGTGGTATCGGTCACTACATGGATCAGCAGGAGGCGCATCTGCGTCAGGGCCTGCAAGGTACCGGTGTCGATGTCAATCGTATTGGCGATGAAATTCAGTTAGTGATGCCCGGTAGCATCACCTTTGCAACCAATGAATATATCATTGAACCCGCGTTTTATGACACCCTGAATCAAGTAGCAAATGTACTAAGACAATACGACCAGACGTTGATTTATGTGGATGGTCATACAGATAGTACGGGTAGTTTTGAATATAATATGCGCCTATCTGAGCGACGTGCTCAAAGCGTAGCCCAGTTCTTGATGAATGAGGGTGTATCTCCTGCACGCGTGTCTACAAAGGGTTATGGACCTTCTATGCCCGTTGCATCAAACGATACCGTACATGGACGATCGTTAAATCGCCGCGTTGAAATCAATATTCGAGGTCAGCAGTAGCCAGTAGCAACTATGGCTGTATTTGTACTATTGGCTTCGAACAAGGTCATCACGCTGAATATTCGCATGACTGGCTTGCGTATTCAGCGTGCCGCTGGCAAAGGTAGGTTCGACGCGGTCAAGTGTCACGCTTACTTGTGTCGGCACAAATTCGGGGTAGCCTTCGTTCATGCTGTTGTAGTGTATCTGTCTTCTAAATACCGATAATCGGTCACCGGAATTCAATCCTGATAAACTGCCTGCATTGATCCAGATGCGATTCTGTTCTGCTCGGGTGATGCGGGCTGTAAAAGGCTCACATCTTAGTCTGTCATTAAGATCAGCAACGACTTGACGCATTTCCCGTCTTACTTTGTCGCCATAATCTTGTTGCCAAAACGCATCGGTCGCGAATCCGGTTCTCGTTTGTCGTGCGTTCCATATGCCTGCAGTCATGTACCTGTTTTGCCAGACAAGCCCGCCTGAGACAGCGTCATGAACATACACATCCATAATAAAGGCACGTAAGTTGCGTTCATGGTTGGGGTCCAGTCGGTGAAATAGATCAGTCAGCAAAAGTGGCTCTCGTGCTCCTTGAGGGTTGCGTTGACGAATGTCTCTAATGACCCCTGAGACAATAAACTGCATGTTCGTTTGTTCATTGCCGCGTTGGAAGTTAGTCAGTGTGCCATCATCCAGCATTTGTGTCGGTGCATTATCTAAATGTGGGTGTATTTGCAGGTGAGTCGCTGTATGAGTGTTGAAACCGGGAAATTGTTTAAGTTCTCTGGCAAGAAGTTCGGGTAGCCTCACGGGCATTTCATGTAAGCCCCCTGCGTTGGCTTGTGCTGGATGCACCATTGGAAATGCAGTAAAGCCAATGTTGCGTTGATAAGCTACTTCCGATAAACCACCAGGGCAACTTTGAGCGGGCTTTATCTTAGCTCTTATTCTGACGGTGAGTTCATTACCCTGGAGTCGCTCTTCGAGTATGGTTAGATCCGTTAAAATGCCGCTACTGGAAAATCTAACATTGTCAGAAATAATTTGACCGTCTTGCATGCGAGTCGAAGCACTGACCACTGCTGAGGCTTGACGAGTGGCTGTTTCGGAAGCTTGATTGATGGCGATTCGCCTTGCTTCGGTAAGGTCTCCACTGATGATCGTCGCACTGCCTTCGGCTTCAATGAAGGAAGGGGGTGAGTTTGCACTAATCGTAGGGACTATGAACAGGTAGATGAGTAATGATGACGTAAGAATGTTGAACAGTCGTTTCATTTATTTAACCAGATCGTTCACGGAAGGCACCAAATCAGCTTTCAAGATCATAACATAGCTTCGTTGTTGAAATGTTTGCAATACCACGATTGCGCCACCTGCTTCGGGCGTAGCCTTGCCATGATGCTTATAGAAACGTAACAGGTGGCCCGGCAGGAGTTGATGCTGTTTTCCAAGGTCTATCAATGCAAAGAGACCCTCCGGTTCGTTCCAAAATATTTGTTTGATCTGCCCTTGTGTTCCTCGAGGAGGGTAATCAAAGATAAAACTAGTAGGTATATCCGTCAGACTGGATTCCTGCTGTTGCTGTAAAAAACGCTTGTGGTGGCCAGCACGAATTTGATCACGCGCTAAACTGGCTATTTCATGATCGACTCGTGGTGCTGGCTGACTGGCATGAGTGTGCTTTTCTGCCTGCGCGGTTGTGGTGAACCAAAACAGGCAGATGACGAGATAAACAAGCTGTTTAGCTGCGATACTCATTGGGATTAAAACGTGTAACTCGGGCTTTTAACTGCTCCACCAGGAACAAGGCCCGCACCACTTCTCATGGGACGGTTGCTTTCTTGTTCCAGCATCCTGATAAGCTGGCTTCTGCTGACCTGCATGGTCATCTGTGTAACACCCACACCATCATCCAGAATCTCTTGGTTGGTAATTGAGGCGCCCTGCAGGAATGAGTTAAGTTGCATGCGCAAACGATCATTGCCTGCCATGTAATTATTGAGATCCGCATCACCTTGAATGTAAATGCCCGATACTTGTTCCGCAAGTTTTCGGTAGGCATCCAGTTCCGATGCGCGCAATGTCATCAGTCTGCGTTGAGCCGCGTTAGCAAAGGTGTTTTTGGGAGCACCGTAACCCGTTACATTGACGATGATGATATCCGATTCACTTCGGAATGCATCACTGCGCGTATTTTGTTGTGTGGTGCATCCAGCAAGGATAAGTGTGGCGGTGATAGCAAGAATGAATAGCTTTTTCATAATCCGGATCTCATTAAATGAATAGCATAATAATTGATATATTAGATACCTATATCGGGCCTTGCTAGAAAAACTTTAAAAAACCTTCCTATTTTGATCATTCTATTAATGACTGTGCTGTATATGCTCATCCAACTTTTCACAAATAGCGCCTTGCAAACGCTGGCATAACTCGGGGTCGCTAATGGCGTTACCCTCAGCATCGGTAATGAAGAAGAAGTCTTCTACACGCTCGCCGATGTTGGAGATTTTCGCTTTTCTGACAGATATGCCGAAGTCGACAAATATGCGCCCTAAGCGTGCCAAAAGCCCTGGGCGGTCAGAGGTCATCACCTCTAAAACGGTTTGCTGGCTACTCGGGTCATTGCTCAAATTGACGCTCGTGGGAATTGTAAAAAGTTTTAATACCCGAGGCACGCGTCGCTGGATGATTTCAG
>SLCQ01000017.1 GCA_007125745.1 Nitrincola sp. | reverse complement strand
GAACTGCTAGAGCAGATTTTAGGCGTTCCTGAAGTCGATGCCGCTGTTGATTGTGTTGGCTTTGAAGCACGCTGTCATGGGCATTGTCACCATGAAGAGAAGCCTGCCACTGTCTTGAATTCTATGATGGACATTACTCGTGCAGGAGGTCAAATCGGCATTCCCGGCCTTTATGTTACTGAAGATCCAGGAGCAATCGATGAGGCAGCCAAACAGGGAAGTTTAAGCATGCGATTTGGGCTAGGTTGGGCCAAATCTCATTCCTTTCATACCGGACAATGTCCTGTCATGAAGTATCACCGCCAACTGATGCAAGCCATTTTGTTCGAAAAGGTGCATATTGCGAGTGCCGTTAACGTTCAAATGATCTCGTTAGATGAAGCACCTAAGGGTTATGCTGATTTTGATGGAGGCGCCGCTAAGAAGTTTGTGATTGATCCACACCAAGAGTTCGCTGCATAAAATATCCTTAGGTTAACCCACCAATACAAGTCGACTTTCAAGTTGCCTTGTATTGGTTTGCCTTGCACAAAACATACAATCCTTCGTGTCATCCTCTACATTTACCGTTATTATTAGTAAAACAATTCTTTAGTGCCCCTCACTCATCATAATCCTTGTATGGAGCGTTACATGAAACATATACACTTAGTTGGCGGTGAAAAAGGTGGCGTCGGCAAATCGGTCATGTCTAGATTGTTATCGCAGTTTTGCTTAGACAATCAACACCCGTTTATCGCATTAGATGCAGATCAGTCGCATGCAACCTTGAGCCGCTCTTATGGTGATTTTGCTCGGCATTTAAACTTGGAAGAGTTTGAAAGTGCGGATCAAATTATTGAAGTGGCTGTTGAAGAAGATGTTACTGTCGTGATCGACTTGCCCGCGCAAAGTGAACGACTGCTTGATCGCTGGATAGACGAAAACGGTGTGCTTGAGCTATGTGATGATTTAGGGCTGAAACTGATCATTTGGTATGTTGTTGATGATGGTCCCGATTCAGCAAACCTGTTGAAAAAATTTCTTGATCGCTATGATCACGCTGTACAGTGTATCGCGGTGAAAAATTTTGGTCGTGGTAGCGACTTTTCACGTATCGATCAATGTTTGGCAGATCACCTCAACGTCTCAGTCATGGAGTTGCCAGGCTTACACGCATCCACTATGAGAAAAATTGATAACCATGCACTTAGCTTTTGGGCGGCCGTTAACAATAAAGAGATTGAGGGACACCTTGGTTTAATGGAACGTCAACGAGTTCGTGTTTGGCAAAAGAAAACCTTCAAGCAGATTGCCGAACAACTGACTCAGCAAGAAATCTAATTAATCTGAACAGGAGCTACTATGAGTCGTCATTTCGAGCAGGCCGCAGGGTTATGTGAAACACGTGATCCTGCAACAGAAGGGTTCGTGTTTAATCAAACCATGTTGCGCATTAAGGACCCTTCTCGCTCTTTAGATTTTTATACCCGCGTGATGGGCATGACCTTAGTCAGAAAGCTCGACTTTCCTGAAATGCAATTTAGCTTATATTTTTTAGCGGCTATCGATTCGAACCAATTAACGCAATGGTCCACAGAGGTTAACGAGCGCACAGAGCAAACCTTTGGCCGGCCAGCATTACTTGAGTTGACACATAACTGGGGAAGCGAATCTGATCCTGATGTTAGCTATCATAACGGCAATCAAGATCCACGTGGTTTTGGTCACATTGGTTTTGCTGTGCCGAACCTGGCTGATGCCTGTAAACGGTTTGAAGCCCTTGAAGTTGCTTTTGTGAAACGCCCAGATGATGGAAAAATGAAAAATATTGCCTTTATCCAAGATCCTGATGGTTACTGGATTGAAATTTTTCAGGCTTCTCAAGTGCCTCAGGCCTTAGCCGCTCATTTAGCGACCTAAAACTTCCACCACCGGAAAGTTTAAAAAGTGCAAGACCAAGCTCAAGGACCCCTTGGGCTTGATGTCCACTTGGCAAGGTAACGTCTTAGCCTAAAAACTCCTTACCCACGACAAAGACTTCTCTTGAACGCGAACGTGATGCATCAGGTTTACGAATAATTACCTGTTTGAAGTGCTGTTTTAGCGTTTTCACATAGGCTTCATAACCTTCACCCTGAAACACTTTGGCAATAAAGCTTCCTTTAGGTTTGAGTACTTGGCAGGCCATATCTAACGCCAGTTCAACCAAATAAATTGAAGCCGCTTGATCAGCTGATGCGATACCACTAATGTTCGGCGCCATGTCAGAGATCACAACATCGATAGGTTTACCATCAATCTCCTGCATAATGGCGTCGAAAACGCTATCTTCTGTAAAATCGCCCTGAATAAACGACACTCCTGCCATACTATCCATCGGCAGAATATCCGACGCAATCACCTGACCTTTATCACCGACCAGTTTAGAGGCAACTTGTGACCACCCACCCGGTGCGGCACCTAAATCCAAGACGCGCATACCTGAACGAATCAGTTTATCTTTTTCATTAATTCCCAGCAGTTTATAACTGGCACGCGATCGATAACCATCCACTTGTGCTTGCTTTACAAAAGGATCATTTACATGCTCATCTAACCATCGATTACTGCTTTTAGAACGCGCCATGACTCTCCAATTTCTCACCGCTTAAAAAAAGTGTATTGTACGTGTCCAGGTCTGTTTCTCCAATGATTCAGGGTTAAACCATAGCGACCCAGGCGCTTTTAGGAAAAAAATGAAGATAGAACAGGTTAAAAAACTTCAACATAAGAAATATCGGCAGGCTCTAGGATACTGCTTGGTCGAAGGTGAACATCTGATTTTAGAGCTTCAAAAAGCCAGCCAATTTAATCCACAACTATTAGATTCCGTTATCTACGTGACAGATCGCTATGCGCATTGGCAAACACCTTTTAAGGTGCAACAGGTTAGTGAAAAACAGATGGCTCAGCTTTCAGATACCCACACACCCCAAGGCATTTTAGCACGGGTTCCTCTCAGCGCTTGGCAGTCTGGCTCATCAGGTAACGATGTTGCGGTCTATCTACACGAAATACAGGACCCTGGTAATTTGGGCACTATATTGCGTACGTTAGGCTGGTTTGGTGGTTATCGATGTTTATTAAGCCCAGCCAGTGTGGACCCTTTTAACCCTAAAGTGATTCGAGCCAGTATGGGAGCTATTTTTCATGTGCCGATGGAGTTGGAGGTATCACTGGATAGGTTATCCGAACGCTTTACGCATATCGCCTGCTTAGATCTACAGGGCGACGCTATCACTTCAGAATCATTTAAGCAGGCAGATTGTTATCTATTTGGCAATGAGGCACGCGGCGTTCCGCAAGCCGCATTAGAAAAGATGAAAACTCACACCTATACGATTCCAGGAAAGGGTCAAATTGAATCGCTTAACTTAGCCACAGCAGTCAATATATGCGCTTATGAGCGACAGCGCTAAGACTCATTCACATATCGATCAATAAAGGTATCTAGGTGTCTGGCGTGAACCTCACCTAAGTGCTCATTGACCAACCGGCCATTGTGATCAAAGAATTGTGTCGTTGGTAAGCCACGAACTTGCATGTTTTGGTAAGCATGCTGGTGTGAATCCAGTAGCATAAACTCAAACTCTAACCCTGCTTCATCCAGGTATTGCTGAATGGTTTCGACTGATTCCGCTTGATTAATTAAGACGAGCCGAAAGCCCTCTTTCTTTGCATAATCAGCCAACAATGGCATTTCACGCACACAGGGTGGGCACCAAGTCGCCCAAAAATTCACAATCACAGGCTCACCTTCAAACTGAGCCATGGATATTGGGTCACCCTGCATATTGGATAGAGCCAAATCTACCGGTAATGAGCGTGACGCTTCAGATTGCTGTAAGCCCCAAAACACCAGTACAGCAAATAATGCTACGGCAATAAGTCCTATCGGCCATTTCCAAAAACGCAAAACTATCTCCTTTGACGATGTACAACCGCATGAAGCGCCGTATTATACTCAAAGTACACCGTGAATGTCTCATATACCCAACGACTAATGGGAGGTTGCCCCACAGGTGCTATACGCTCAAGCGGTTCACCGAAGCGCGCTAAGACCGCCTGTTCAGAAAGACCATTGACAAACAACTGGTCACCGGGACGTGCTTCAGGTTGAAAAGTATTGATCGTGAGGACATCAGCATGTAATGCGTTTCCTGACAAAACAAATGCAAAGATTCCCAAGAGCACACAGCGCTTGGTTATGTCAGCCAATCTGTTCATATAACTTACCTGTTTTAAAATCAATTAACTTTATTGAACTCTTTAACTATTTGAACTCTAGACTGACTCGACACAGATGACAACCATTAAGGTTTTATTCTTGATATTAACCTTGTAGAGATTGATTTAGCTCAGCTTTTTGGTTCAAGAGGCAACACAGCACTTTAATATATAATTGGCTGTCATCAAGTCTAAATGTGCACCGCCGCCGTTTTTGAACAAAGTAATATCACTTGACGTCAAACGCCCTTCAGCACCACGGACTAAATCGTACAGATCGGCTAACACATCCGTTTCTGTGATCGCGCCTGATGCCATCGGCTTAATCAGCTCACCAATTTCACCAATGGTGGTTTTACGAGAATCTACAAAAATTTGGCTGACCTGCATTGCGGTGTCATCAGCTTCGCGCATATCGGGTCTAAACGCGCCTATTAAGTCAACATGGGTTCCCGGTTGTAGCCATTTCCCTTGAAGTATGGGGTCGACACTCACTGTTGCAGAACTGATAATATCCGCTTGCTTAACAGCCTCTTCCAGAGATTCAACCGCTTCACCGCCGACCTGGCTTGCTAATTTCTTTGCATTTTTGTGGGTGCGGTTCCACACCAGGATTCGTTTAATGGATGGAAAGAGTTGCGGATAAGCCTGTGCTAACTGTGAGGCAATAGTCCCTGCTCCCACTAACAGTAACGTTTCACTATCAGGACGAGCCAAGATGTGCGCACCCAGTAGAGAATCCGCAACCGTTTTCCAGCGCGTAATCGTGGCACCATCAATAAGTGCTTTCACTTGACCATCTTGATCGTCGAACAGTACAAACACTCCCTGCACCGTGGGTAAAGGCGTTGATCGAGTTGGGTTACCTGGAAACACTGAAACGGTTTTTAAGCCGACACCTAAACCCGGAATCCAAGCGGTTCTGTTCAGCATCCCCCCTGCTTCCATACTCAGATGCTGATCCTTGATGGTGGGGCTGGGTGTCATGTGCGATGCTTTCAACGCATCAACAATACCTTGCCAGGTCATCACACGATCTGCATCTTCTGCCGAAATATAGAGAGGGGCTGATCTCATAAGAAGTATCCTTGATGCTTGTACTTTCCACCTCTGAACGGTTATTGCATAAATCCACAGTTCAAGGGTAGAAAGGTAAGGTGTTTATCACTCTGGCAGTGCGGCTATGACCATAATCTCTACTTTCCACTCAGGGCGAGCAAGCTTTGATTCTACGCATGCACGCACCGGTGGACGGCCTTGTGCAACCCAGGCATCCCAAGCATCATTCATATCAGCAAATTCAGCCATATCTGTGACCCAGATAGTGGCCGATAAAAGATGCTCTTTAGAGCTACCAGCTTCTGCTAGCAATGCATCAATATTGTCTAGAATTTGTTGCGTTTGACCGCGCATATCTGCTGAAGCATCATTGGCGACTTGACCGGCCAGATAAATCGTTTGGTTATGAACAGTGACCTGACTCATGCGCTGATTGCTATGTAAATATTGAATCGTCATATTTTCCTCATGTCTGATTTAGAAGGTTGCACTTAGTGTTGGGAAAAACCCTGTAAAAAAGCAACCAGATTGTTACCTAAATGTTCTGTGGCATAACCACCTTCTTGAACGATGACTGTCGGTAATTGGAGCGCCGCCAAGCGCTGACCTATCTTATAAAAGTCTGATGTTTCCAGAGCTAAGCCTGCTAAAGGGTCATCTTTATGAGCATCCAAACCCAATGCAATAACCATGGCTTCTGGTTTGAACAGTTGCATCTGCTCTACCAGATTATCCAGAGTACTTAAGAAGCCCGGCCCTTCAGTACCAATGGGTAACGGCAGGTTAACATTGAACCCTTCACCCTCTCCAGCACCACGCTCTTGCTCCCCTCCCCAAAAAAATGGATAAAAGGATTGTGTATCAGCATGTAATGACCCTGTCCAGACATCGGCACGATGATAAAAAATATCCTGAGTACCATTTCCGTGGTGTAAGTCGACATCCAGAATAGCCACTTTGGCAAACTTTTCCCTAAGTATTGTTGCCGCTAGCGCTGAATTATTCAGAAAACAAAAACCGCCAGCACTCTCAGGCCCTGCGTGGTGTCCCGGTGGGCGACATAATGCATAGGCCGATTTAGCGCCACTTTTAACATCTTCAGCGGCCGCTTGTGCAGTGGCGGCACTGGCCAAAATACCCTCGAAACTGGTGGCTGTAATCGGGGTCGCCATATCACCTAAATGCCACCCTGCCTGTCCTACTGGGTGCTGAGGATACTGGGCACCTAGGCTCACAGGATGAACGTTAGGTATCACTGTATCGGACGCGCCCGGTAAGGCTATCCAACGCGTATGAATGGTTTGTAAAAAGTGTAAATAACGCTGGGTATGTGTTTCAGAAAGCCGCACTAACAACTGTTGCCTTTCAGCTTCTTCATTACTAAAGGTAGGTTCCGTTAAATCTATATTTTCTCTTTGTAATACAGATTTTAATATATCAGAACGCAGAGGACCTTCTGGAGAGTCCGCCATTTTACCACGAAGTAACCAGGTGGGCGGTGCATGCAGTTCTTGTGAGGGGGAGTAGTAACAACGCATATATAGTTTCCTTCAGAGCACCAGCTTTTAGAAATAAACGGCTTCAAGTGGCTAACATATTGATCAGGCCATCGTAGATAAACTGTATTGCCAAGGCCGCTAAGAT
>SLCQ01000200.1 GCA_007125745.1 Nitrincola sp. | reverse complement strand
AGTGTAACTTGTCCTAATTCCACGCCCCACTTACGAACGGTTGCTCGGTTGACCAGCACACCACCAGGTTGCAAAAACATCCAATCATCAAATGTGACCCGCCATGATCCCTCACCGACTTTAAGATCCATCTGATACTGCCAGCTTAGGGCATTCCCCCGAACTTGTCCTTCAGCTGTTCCAATTATATCGTCAGCCCGTCCTTCATAGCGTCCATCCCCAAGCGGTGTTATGCGCCAAATGCGACGATCTTCTTCACAATCTGAATACAAAAAGTATTCATCTAAAACGAGAATGTTGTCTTCCATATAAGCTTCGATCTCGACTATAAACTCACGACGCAAATTGCCAAACCTATCTTCAAAAATACCCCAAGCGTATACACGTCCTGAGAAATATTCTTCGAGTAGAAGTGCTGGTTCTTTGTGATTGAAATCTTCAATTTTCATATGGCTACACCCGGTGAGAATCATCAGGATGATCAGGCACAACAGCAGTAGACGTTTCATCCAATGGGCTCCGTTTTTCTCGTTGATTCAGACGCCTAATGATCGCCTGATGATGATGGCTACGCAGTGGGAATCCCCACAAAATTGCGACCGCGATAGCTTTTAGTACGCCAGGTATAAGCGCGTAGATCATGCCCAAAGCCAGCACTGGTGCGATTAAATCAGCGCTGAATCCGAACAGTTCCAGCAACCCTAGAGCGATGAGTGCGGCAAATGCCAATGCCAGTTTGGTGGCCGCATTCCACAATGCAAAGAGCAGACTGGTTTGCCGACGACGAAATCGAAACCTGTCCCAATCAGTCACTTCAGCTTGAATGGCATGGGGGAGTGCTAAGTCTGCACCAAGAGCACTGCCGGTAATGATGCAGATAAGTACAAACCAGTAGGTATCACCTGGACCTAACCATGCTGCCGGTATAAACGCCACCAATGCGATGATCATCGCCAATTGCCATAAACGGATCTTATCGATAAATTGACTTAACTTGAGCCACAGAGGCAGTGTACAACAGGCAGCTACAAAGTAGATCAGAATAAATAGGGGGCGGAGCTCAGCCTCTAAACCCAGTACAGAGGTGATGTATAAAGGAAATAGTACCGCTGGAATACCATTGGCAATGCCGTTTATAAACCAGGCAGAAACCAGTCGCATGGCCGGTTTATTAATCCATACATCTCGCCAGCGTCCTAGTGTGACCTGCTGATGACGACTCGGTGCAGGAGTATTCATCAAAAGTCGTAAAATTGCCAATGCACCTAGTAGCAAAGTAAAAAGTGCCATGCTCCACAGCATTTGCCGTGTTGAAAAGCCAAACAAGAGTAGTAATGGAATGCTGGCAGAGATTAATAACCCGATTAAGGTGAGCCCTTCTCGTAAGGACACTGCTCTGGCACGTTGATGAGAATCATGACTAAGGTGACTTAGCCAGGTAATGTAAGGCACTTGTACTAGGGTCCAGCCAAAGTAAAGCATCAGCGCACCCAGAGCCAAGGATAGTGCAGGTGCGCCTGAGAGTGGATCAATCAGTAAGAGAAGTGCGGGCACACATATTAGGCCGCCCAGAGCAAGTGTTGCCTTGAACTGTCGAGCTGATGCATGATCAAGCCACCGGCCAATTATGGGGTCAGTGAACACATCACTCAAACGCGCAAGCATTAACACCAACCCAGTTAAGAAAAGTGGAACACCAATTTCCTCAACATAATAGGTAGGTAGTAAAATATATACGGCCACTGTAGGCACTGCTAGGGGTAATGCCGGCAGTGCATAACTCCACAGTTGGCGTGTTGTCAGGGGTTTCATTCGTTAAGCGGGAGAAGGCATATGACTGAGCTGGTAAAACCCTACGTCTATCGCTTGATAGCGAAATCCACCTTCGCAATAGGCTAAATAATATAACCACATACGACGAAAGCGATCGTCAAATCCCTGAGCCTGTATGCGTGGCCACTGTTCAATAAATTGATGGCGCCATAAGGCAAGAGTTTGCGCATAGTCCAAACCGAAGAATTGTCGCTCTTGCAAAGCAAGACCTTCCCGTTCAAAGGCTGTTTGTAAACGCTCAGGACTGGGTAACATACCACCTGGAAAAATATATTTCTGAATAAAGTCTGGATTTTTTCGATAGCCCTCAAAGCGGTTGTCATCAATACTGATGACTTGAAGTACTGCCTTGCCAGTGGGGTTGAGTAACTGCTTGAGGCTTTTGAAATAGGTTGCCCAGTGCTCTTCACCAACTGCTTCGAACATTTCGATTGAGACAATATGGTCAAAGGTACCCTGCACGTCGCGATAGTCGGTTAGGCTAAATTCACATAAATGGTCAAGACCCGCTTTACGGATACGCTCTTGAGCAAATTGCAGTTGCTCTTTAGATAAGGTGATACCCTTGACCTTGGCTCCATACTCCTTAGCCGCTAGTTCAGCAAAACCACCCCAGCCACAGCCGACTTCCAAAACGGTCTGTCCAGGTTTTAACTCAAGTAATTGCGCAATACGGCGGTATTTCTCCAGTTGTGCTTCATTGAGTGTCATCTCTTCAGCGGTGAAAAAGGCCGAAGAGTAGGTCATGCTTGGATCAAGCCATAACTTGTAAAAGTCATTGCCTAAGTCATAATGATAAGCAATATTACGGCGGCTTCCTCGTTTGGTATTTCCTCGGCGCCAATGTAGCAGTCGATTAATAAAGCGCAACCAAGGTTTACCATCACTTAGATCAGGCATACGCTGTTCATTTCCCAATGCCCAGCAAATCAATGACACTAAATCCGGACTATCCCACTCACCCGCCATGTAGCTTTCAGCCATACCGATCTGACCACCTGTCAGTAATCGTTTAAAGGGACGAAATGAGTGTAATCGAATTTCGGCACGGGGTTGACCTTCTCGCGCTTTACCAAACTGTATTTGTTGACCGCTCGGAAGCTGGAGATCCAGAGTGCCATAATCAAGTTCGGGTAATCTTTTAAGCACAGTTGAGAGTAAGCGGCGGTTAAACCAACTCTGATCTGCCAGTAAGTCTGTTCGGCTAAGTGTCTGATAGTTAGAAGGCTTCATGATAAGCTAACTCCTTGTGGCTGAACGAGCGATACCTGATAGCGAGGATGTTCGGGGCGTGGTTGTAATCGCATCCCCTTTCGCCAAAGTTGTAGCGCCTCCCAATGGATTCCTCCAATCACTTTTAAAGTCATTAGGGGGTGGCGCAAAAAAGTTTTAAATACTGACTGTTGGTCAATCGCAACACGCTCACCGACAAAGCTTGCATCGAACAGCGCTCCTTGCGTATCGGTTTGACGAATTCTAACGGAGACGGTCTCTTGAGGTGGTTGCATTTGAAATTGATAGTCGGTTTCCATCGGCATAAAGGGTGAAACGTAAAAGTCTTTAGTGGCTTGCTGTCGAATAACCTTTGCAGAGGAAGGCTCTACCGGAATCAAATAACTGCGCCGCTGGTTAAACGTGTTAGATACCTCGTAGAGTATTGCTTTTAACCTGCCTGAAGTATCGTGGCAGTAAAAAACACTCAGAGGGTTAAACACATAGCCTAAAATGCGTGGATAACACAGCAGTTGTACCGAACCACCATCAATGTTAATGCCATGGTCATTCAGTACCTGCTGTATCTGCTGTTTAAGAGGCGTATCGGTACCATCACCATGGTCTTTCTCATTAAATGAGAATAGGTTGAACCTATTTACTGAAAAGCCGCTTAAGCGATTTAACTGATCCAACTCATCTAAATCGATTAGCCAAGAACTGACTTTATAGGTGAAGCGGTGTTTAACTGGGCGTAAGCGATGGTGCATCACTTCCCCTCGAAAAATCGAAGATTTAATCAGCCTACTCATGCGACTGCCTCACGACACTCACGCATAACAGGTCGCGGTTTACTGCTGACATGAATACGGCTATTGGGGTTTTCTAATTGCCAAGGACGCTGAACGCCCCCTAAGGCTTCTGCGACGGCTAAACCTGACTGGATTCCATCTTCATGAAAACCATATCCGAACCAAGCACCGGCAAACCAGGTGTTTTGTACACCTTGTAATTCCCAGAGGCGTTTTTGCGACGCTATAGAGTCAAGATCAAAAGCCGGGTGGTCATACAAAAAACTTCGATGAATGGTGCCCTCGGCCGGCTCTTGCATAGGGTTCAATGTAACAAATAAAGGCGATGATTCAGGCAGGTGTTGTAACTTATTCATCCAGTAAGTCACACTGATGTCATCGGTTCTGCCCTGTTCAGAGTGCGCCAGATAATTCCAGCTGGCCCAAGCGGCCTTGCGCTTAGGCATCAAGGTTTCATCACTGTGAAGAATGGCTCTATTGCGTTGATAGGGGAAGTGCTTTAACAGACTGAGTTCATCATGTGTTGGTACCGCTAGCATTTCCAATGTCTGGTCGGCATGACAGGCTAAGACGACATGATCAAATGTTTCACGCTTGCCGTGAAGGTCTTCTAAAATCACTTGACCTTGATGGCGATGAATACGGTGGATATGACTATTCAGACGAATAGGGTTTTTGAGTGACGCCAACACTTTGTCGACATAATGGCGACTGCCACCCACAACCGTTCGCCATTCCGGTCGATCGGTCAATTGTACCAAGCCGTGATTTTGACAAAATCGTAAAAATGTTTGTGCTGGATACTCCATCATTTTATCGGCCGGGGTTGACCAAATAGCGGCACCCATAGGTATTAAATGATTGTGAATAAATGATTTGCTGTAACCTTGGCTGATTAATAAATCGCCTAGGGTCATTTCTTGAAAGGTTTCTTCTTTCGCGAATCGGTCAGAATGACGATAAAAATGCAACAGGTCGGCAATCAATTTCCAAAAGCTAGGTTTAATCAGATTGCTTCGCTGAGCAAACAAACCATTCATGTCTGTTCCGCTGTACTCGAGCCGACCGTTATCCATACTGACGGCAAAGGACATTTCAGTCGAACAACTTTCAACATTTAACCTGTCAAAAAAATTGACTAGGTTAGGGTAGTTCACCGGGTTAAAAACGATAAAGCCCGTGTCCACCGCTATTTCAGAATCGTTTTTTTCAACGATGACTGTATTTGAGTGACCGCCAGGACGATCATCCTTCTCAAATAGCGTAACATCATGATGCTTGTTGAGGAGCCAAGCACTGGATAATCCAGATATCCCGGAACCTATAACGGCTATTTTTAAGGGTCGCATCACTTTTACGTTCATATTCTGGCCTCATGCCGGATTGAGTGGTTTGTTTCAGTTACGAATCAGTATAAGCTTGTAGATCATCTGTGTTTGAATAAACACACAAAAAATAGTGATCAATGATCTGTGATCCGGTCTTTTCATGACATCGTAGGAGTCAAGAATGCAGGAAGATAAGCCCACAGGAGGCGACGTGAACGCAGTCATCCAGATCGCGGAGGAGAAGAAAAAACAGCAACGAGACTCTTGGTCCGCTCGTCTGTCTTCTCTGGCCGAAACGCGTAGCAAGTCGGAATTTGCCGCTATTTTTGAATATTTTGCACCTCGTGTTAAATCTTACATCATGCGTTTGGGCATGCCTTTAGCGACCGCTGAAGAGGTTACTCAAGAAGCTATGTTGTCGGTGTGGAGAAAGTGCCACCTGTTCAATTCAACCAAGGCCAGTGCCAGCACATGGATTTTTACACTTGCGCGTAATCAATGTATTGATCGCTTGCGTAAAGAAAAAGCGGTTGAGTATGAATTGCCTGAGGAAGAACCTGATCCAGATCAGCGTGATATGGCAGAACACTCCATCCTTGAAGAACGGATGCAAGTGGCTATTTCTGGTTTACCTGAAAGTCAGGCGCAGGTTTTACATCTTTCATATTATGAAGGTAAATCTCATTCTGAGATTGCCGAACAGCTAGGAATCCCACTAGGGAGTGTTAAGTCAAGATTGCGTCTTGCGTTCAGCAAACTTAAGGCGCATTGGGGGGAAGAATAATGAACATCCGTCACCACTTCGATGATGCCACACTGATGGCATATGCGGCTGGCACCCTCCCTGAAGGAATGGCACTGTTGGTAGCCTGTCATTTGCACTGGTGCCCAGCCTGTCGTGATCGAGTTAAACATGCAGAGGCTGTTGGCGGAGCATTACTGGACTCGATTGAACCGAAATCTATGTCGGCCAATGCCTTAGACGATATTTTGTCACGTTTGGACGATGAACAACCCACTGTTGATGTTTCGCCAACTCAATCGGTTATTTTACCCAAGGATGTACCCGCGCCTTTACACTCATATATCAATACGTCTTTGGACAATTTACCCTGGAAGCGCTTGGGCTATGGTGTGCACCACATCGATTTAAACCTTGGCTCTAAAGGTACCACTCGTTTGTTAAAAATTGCGCCGGGTGTTTCGGTTCCTCATCATACCCACTCTGGTAATGAGCTGACCTTAATTTTAAGAGGCTCATACAGCGATGAGATTGGTCGCTTTAGTGCTGGCGATGTGGCCGATCTAGATGGTGAGATCCATCATCAACCGATCGTGGATACCGATCAGGATTGTATCTGTTTAATAGCGACTGACTCTCCGCTGAAGTTCTCAGGGCTTATGGGTCGTCTTGTTCAACCCTTTATTGGATTGTGATGGTTCAATGAAGCTGGTTTGGTTGCGTAACGATCTTCGTGTTCTAGATCACCCCGCGCTGTACAATGCCTGTAACGCTCGTCAGGGCGTTACAGCCTTTATCGTATTGTCTGTGCAACAATGGCAACAACATGATGATGCTCCTATACGCTGGGCACTATGGCGTAACCATCTAAAAACGCTTATACCGCAACTCAAACGACTCAATGTAGGGTTTAGAGTGCTGAAAGCGCCTACCTATGAAGATGTTCCTGATCTGATCTCAAGATTAGCGGCTGAGCTTAAAGCATCTGAGTTGCATTTTAACTATGAATATCCTCTCAATGAGCGTTTACGTGACAAGCGTGT
>SLCQ01000277.1 GCA_007125745.1 Nitrincola sp. | reverse complement strand
TTACCCAGATGGCATTCCCACCTACTGGGCGTTTTTACAGGGAAAAATGAAACGCTGTCATGTGATTGTTCAAGAAAAACCGATTCCTGATCAGTTACGTCATGGTGATTATGAAAACGACCCTGAATATCGACTCGCCTTTCAGCAGTGGGTTCAGGCGTTGTGGTATGAAAAAGATCAATCGCTCAGGCAACTTACTCAGCGGAACCTATCTCGTCTGACTGAATAATCCTTAATCAGCATCTATGTGATTCAAGCTCTAGCCATAACCCTGATCTTAAATGTTATACTATAACGTAACGTTTATATTTATCTACTAGAGATCTCCATGACCAACACACTGCAACCTATTGACTCAGTCACCATTACCTTACCCAATCAAGATCAACTTATTCTGCCTTCTCCAACAAATGTTCTAGAAGTTGCTCAAGAGATAGGCCCGAGTCTCGCCAAAAGTGCCATTGCGGGCCGCGTTAATGGAAATCTTGTGGATCTATCTGACCCTATTTTACAGGATGCAAACGTCGAGGTGGTTACCGCAAAAGACAGCGATGGGTTGGATATTATCCGCCATTCCTGTGCACACTTAGTAGGTCATGCGGTTAAACAACTCTATCCAACGGCAGAAATGGTGATCGGCCCCGTGATAGAAAATGGTTTTTATTACGACATAGATTACAGCCGCCCTTTTACACCAGAGGATTTACACGCCATTGAAGAGCGCATGAAACAGCTGATTAAACAGAATTATGCCGTCATCAAAAAAATGACACCTCGCTCTGAAGCCATCAACATTTTCAGAGAACGCAATGAAACCTACAAACTTAAATTGATTGAAGACATGCCGAATGAAAATGCATTCGGACTTTATTTCCATCAAGAATATGTTGATATGTGCCGTGGCCCACACGTACCTAATACGCGTTTTCTTAAGCACTTCAAACTGACCAAACTGTCGGGTGCATACTGGCGCGGAGATGCCAACAACCAACAGTTACAACGCATCTACGGCACCGCATGGGCAGACAAAGACGCGCTAAACGCCTACATCAAACGGATTGAAGAAGCTGAAAAGCGTGATCACCGTCGTTTAGGTCGCCAATTAGGTCTTTTCCACTTTCAAGAAGAAGCACCTGGTTCAGTTTTCTGGCATCCGAAAGGTTGGACGCTTTTGCAGATACTGATTGAGTATATGCGTCGAAAGCAAAAAAACACTGGCTACATAGAAGTGAATACACCTGACATTATGGACAAAAGTCTATGGGAAACCTCCGGCCATTGGCAGAACTACCAAGATCATATGTTCACTACGCACACAGAAGATGGACGCTCTTTGGCCCTAAAACCAATGAACTGTCCTGGAAGCGTTTTACTTTATCGTCATGGCCTCAAAAGCTATCGTGATCTACCGATTCGCATGGGTGAATTTGGCAAAGTACATCGTTATGAGCCCTCAGGGTCCTTACATGGGCTATTAAGAGTTCGACACTTTACCCAAGACGATGCGCATATCTACTGCACTACGGCACAGATGAACGATGAGTGTCGTCGTGTTGTTGCCTTGGTGCTGGAGATCTATCAAGAGTTTGGTTTTGATAATATCCAACTAAAACTATCAACTCGACCTGACAATCGTATGGGAAGCGATGCTATTTGGGATCGCCTTGAGGAATCGCTCATCACGGCTTTGGACTCCATGAACCTAGCCTATCAGCTCAATCCTGGTGAAGGCGCCTTTTATGGACCTAAACTCGAGTTTGTATTACGAGATGCCATAGGTCGAGACTGGCAATGCGGAACGCTACAGGTCGATATGAATCTGCCAGAGCGCTTTGGACTCGAATATGTTGATGAACAGGGCGAGCGTCAACGCCCTGTCATGTTACATCGGGCTTTATTTGGTTCGCTGGAACGCTTTATCGGTATTTTAATTGAACATCACGAAGGGAAATTACCCGCGTGGTTGTCTCCCACTCAGGCGGTGGTGATGTCGATAACCGACGCACAAACTGACTATGCCGAGTTATTAGCCGCCTACCTGAATGCATCTGGTATTCGAGCACTGGCGGATACACGTAACGAAAAAATCAGTTACAAAATACGCGAACAAACACTGCATCGAATTCCCTATCTTTTAGTAGTCGGTAACAGAGAGGCACATAACGGAGAAGTGAGTGTGCGTCATCAAGATGGTACAGACCTAGGTACCTTCGCTATAGAAAATATAATCGACTACTTATCTCAAGCCTGTTCAGCACCGGATACGAACAAGGAGCACAGCAAGCGTGAAAGTTTACTGTCTGCATTAAATCAATTCTCTGAAACACATTCACCCAAATAAAGCGAGGTCAGACCATGAGTCCTAACCCTAATCGTTTACCTGTCACCGTATTATCTGGCTATTTGGGTGCGGGTAAAACAACCGTCCTGAATCATATTTTGCATAATCGTCAAGGCCTTAAGGTAGCCGTTATTGTTAACGATATGAGCGAAGTGAATATCGACGCCGCTCAAGTACAACAAGAAGTGACCCTAAACCGCGCTGAAGAAAAATTGGTCGAAATGAGCAATGGCTGTATCTGCTGTACACTTCGAGAAGATTTACTGATTGAAGTACGTCGGCTTGCGGAGGAAGGTCGCTTTGACTGTTTAGTGATTGAGTCAACCGGTATTTCTGAACCCCTACCCGTTGCTGAAACCTTTACCTTCGCGGATGAAGACGGCATCAGCCTTTCTGATATTGCGAGACTCGATACCATGGTCACCCTGGTCGATGCAGTCAACTTTATTAAGGATTATGACACGGCCTATTCGCTTCAAGACACCGATGAACACTTAGGTGAAGAGGATCATCGCAGTGTGACAGATCTACTTGTTGAACAAGTTGAGTTTAGTGATGTGATCTTAATCAGCAAAACTGATTTGGTATCTGAAGAGGATCTAAATCACCTGACAGGTGTACTTCGAAGCCTCAATGCGGACGCTGACATCATTCCAATACAAAAGGGTGCTGTGCCATTGAATAAAGTGATCAATACAGGTCGCTTTAGCTTCGAACGTGCTCAGCAGTCACCCGGTTGGTTAAAAGAGTTACGCGGAGAGCACATCCCTGAAACCGAAGAATATGGGATCTCCAGTTTCGTTTATCGCGCCCGACGCCCTTTTCATCCAGCTAAATTTTACCAATTTCTGAACACGCCGGTAAAAACAGGCAAACTGATTCGCTCTAAGGGTTTCTTTTGGCTGGCAAGTCGTCCTGAATTTGCTGGTCAATGGAGTCAAGCCGGTGGCATCGGCCATCACAGCATGGCGGGATTATTCTGGAAAGCCGTTCCAAAACAGCGCTGGCCTGAAGATCCAGACTATCTAAAATCAATTGAAGAGATATGGATAGAACCCTTCGGAGATATGCGACAGGAGCTCGTCTTTATCGGTCAAAACCTCAATCAACAAGAGATCATAGACACTTTAGATGCCTGCCTGCTCGATGATGAAGAACTCTTAGCAGGCAAATCATCCTGGGTGTTATTAGACGATCCATTTCCAGCTTGGGAGTAATGTATGCGCTTAACCAAAGAACAACTGCTAGCCGCGCCAGAAGAAGAATACATGAATGATGAGCAATTGGCTTTTTTTAAGGAACTGCTTGAAGCATTGAAAACAGAGACACTCGAGAGTATAGAGCTAGGTAGAAAGCAACTCTCCCATCCACCAGAGATGAATGATGAAGTGGATCGAGCTGCCTATGAAGAGGAATCTAGCATTATGCTCAGAACCCTTGATCGCGAAAGAAAGCTCATTCCCAAAATTGATGCTGCTTTAAAACGTATTGCAGACAAAGAGTTCGGTTACTGCCTCGAATCTGGCGAACCTATTGGTATTGCTCGTTTGCTCACTCGCCCAACGGCAGAGCTTTGTACAGAGATTAAAGCTATGACTGAGATGAAAGAGCGTTTAATCCGGAGGTGAAACTGCAATAAACTCAAAACTAAATAATAATCAGTTGTATTTACAACAATAAAGGATTCAATTATTGTCTAAGATATACAAACTTGACTTGGTCATACCCAATGAAAAAACTAACTAATCGGAAGTTACTGTCACCCAGTGCACTTCAGGAACTTAACGCACATTTACGCAGAAAACAGCAAATGATGCTTATCTGGTTCGCTGGTGCAGCGATCATTATGCTGTCTTTACTTTTCGTTTGGTTATGAAGTTTTTAAACCTTCCAGAAAAGAAAACCGATAGTAGCAAAATGACTAACGGTTTGTTTGCTCATGAGGATTGAATGCCTGTTAATGCTTCCAAAGCCGACTGAATAGTATCTCTAGAAATCTCTTTTGTAATAAACACGATACGTGAGCGTCGATCTTCGGAGGGCCACTCTGGTAGAGTCACCAGAGGATGAAAGATATGTTGAACACCATGAATGACTACAGGTTCACCATGACCTTCAATATTAAGTATGCCTTTAACCCGTAAAATATTGGCACCCATAAAACTCATCAACACATCCAACCAAGCTGATAACTGCTCTTCAGAAATAGGTGTATCGATAGCGAAGCAAAAAGCACGTATATGATCATTGTGCCGATTCACATCGTGATGGTGGTGCTCATACCCATGATGGTGGTGGTCATGGTCATGGTCATGGTCAACATAAGCTTCTTCTTTTAACCATTTGGCAACATCAGGTGCTTTACCCATCGAAGAAAACAACCCTAAATCGATCAATTTATCGGCAATCACATCACCTTGATTGTTGGACCATAGGCTTGCGGCAGGGTTGATATTTTTTAGGCGTTGTTTGAGCTGTTCGCTTTGCTCAATAGGTGCAAGATCTTCTTTCGATAAAATGAGCGCATCGGAAACTGCTACTTGTTTAACGGCTTCGGCATGTTTATCCAATGTATCTGCGCCATTACAAGCATCGACCAAAGTGATCACACCATCCAACTTATAACGACTCGCAATTTGAGGGTGTGTCATGAGGGTATGTATGATGGGAGCTGGATCTGCCAGGCCTGTTGTTTCGATCAACACTCGACTGAAATGTCGCTCACCTCCCCTAGAAAAGCGCCAGGTAATATCCTGCAAGGTTTTGACTAAATCACCTCGGATGGTGCAACACAGGCAACCGTTACCCATCTCCATAATGACATTTTCTGTCGCATGGGTCACCAGCATATGATCCAGCGCCATTTCACCGAACTCATTTATGATAATTAGGGTGTCTTTAAACGTATCCTGTTTGACCAGTTGATTCAATAAGGTTGTTTTTCCGCTGCCCAAAAACCCCGTCAACAAGGAGACCGGAATTAAGGATTTACGCGCTTGCGAATCTGTCATTGATATACCTTAAAACGTTATTAATTTGCAAAGTCCATGGATAAGAATAAGCGCCAGTCGCCCTCACACACTTGGGGTGAGCGATGAATCAAACCCTTTGATTCATTTCCAAACCATCCAGCACCCTTAAGCAGTGCAATGTCACCTTCCTTAAGCCGATGATATCCACCCTGGTATTGATCATTACCTAGCGCTACATCTGCACACTGATCATCTACCCATTGAGTTCCTTGCCCTTTGAGTGTCATGACGAGTCGACAAGGCACATAATCTCGATGAAATTTAGGACACATAGCACGATCTAACAACTGCATTCTAAAACCTAATGACTCTAGCTCAAACAAATAGCAAAACATCTCTGATAAGGTGCTAATGGCTTGGATAAGATCCTCTCGCCCTTCCCCATGCTTTAGAACCTCACTCAAATAATAAGGCATGGACTCAGGCGTTAACACTTGTCGAACAGAAAAGTGGCCATGAAGGTGTTTGAAGGAGTGGGTGTAAGTCCTTGCCTCTGCACTGAGTTGGTCAGTCCAGATTGCGATTTGCGTGTCTGAACGAAATATGTCACTAAGTACCGAGGCCTCATTGGATGATGATATTGATTCTGTATACAAATCTGGCATATGTAACCGATTAATTCCAAGACAATAGATATGTTATAATATAACAATAATATCACTTAGAAAACCATACTGACTTAGCATTAATCCGTCGCTAAAGCCACAACAGGATCAAGACGCGCCGCCTTTCTGGCGGGTAAATATCCGAAAATCAGCCCTGTCATGAATGCACAACTGAAGGCTATAATCACTGGAAAAGCACTAAATACGACATCCGTACCTAGCTTATCGAGAAGCATCGTAACACCCAAACCCGCCAGAACGCCTAACACACCACCTAGGGCGGATACGAGTACGGCTTCTGTTAAAAACTGCTGCAAAATATTACCCGTTCGAGCGCCTGTTGCCATTCTAACGCCAATTTCACGAGTTCTTTCGGTGACGGATACCAGCATGATATTCATCACCCCGATGCCTCCGACAAGCAAAGAAATTGCTGCAATAGAGCCCAATAAAATGGTCATAGTGTTTTGGGTTTCAGTGACTGACTGGATAATCGATTCCATATTACGTATCTGAAAGTCTTCAACACCATGGCGACTAAGTAACAGATCATGGACAGATTGCTGTACTTGATAAATATCCGCCTGCTCTTCTACGGCAACCGTCATGGTTCGGAGATGACGACGACCTAGTAAGCGGACCCCACCACTTTCAAAAGGCACAATAATGACATCATCCTCATCTCGACCAAAAGGTGACGCACCTCTAGGGCTCATGACACCGATGACGAGAAACAATACATTATCGACCATTACATACTCGCCAATCGGGTTATGATTGGGGAATACTGCATTGGCGGCGGTTTGACCCAAAACTGCTACGCTGGCAAAGCCCACTTCATCCTCCGTGGAGAAAAAAGTGCCATAAGCCACTGGCCAATTTCGAAAAGCTGAATAATCGGCTGAAGTCGCTAACACCTCGGTTCGATGATCACGCTCAGCGGCTCTTAAGGTCACTGTTCCACCCTGCTCAGGTATCGCTGCCGCAACACCAGGAATTTCTCG
>SLCQ01000120.1 GCA_007125745.1 Nitrincola sp. | reverse complement strand
TGGGCTTTAAGCAACTCAATCTGTAATGCCCGCAACTCTTCTTCGTAGACCTTTTTTTTAATTTTTTTAGCATAAGGGTAGGGGATTTCCGGCAGTGAATCGTTCATTGTTTAGGCCCTTATCTCAATGGTGAATGCCTATCGAGTGTAACATGACACTGGATTGAAGACAGTTTTTTAACATCGCTTAACAATTGCTGATTAAAAGGGACACCGATACCCACTTGTTTAGCCGTTCGGCAAATATGACCCGTAATATAGTCGATCTCTGTTGGTCGTTTATTCAATCTATCAGTCAACATAGATGAGCGATTATCACCAGTGGCTATGGCTATCTGTTTAGCCGTTTCAAAAACAGACTTGTCAAATAAGTGTAATTCTAGCCGTGCAAAAAGTTGCTCAATTTCCTCGCAAACCTGTTGCATGTTAGCAAGTAATTCTGGTTTCTTGACTAATTCACCATTTAAACACTGGTGAATGGCTGTTAAGGGGTTGATTGCACAGTTAATGGCAAGTTTTCGCCACAGGCTTAAGGAAATATTCGACGAGAGGTTGATTTTAGGGTCACAATTTTCTAAGCCTGGAGGTAAAAGGACAGATGTTCTAGATAAGCATCCTATTTCTGTAACGCCTTCTGAAACACAGTGTAGTTGCTGGAGGTCGGTGTGATGATCTCTATCTCTCCAAGCACCCGCTGTGGTGATGCCGGCCCATATTGTAGCCTTAGGAAGCATGGCTTGAACCTGCTCATGTTGTCCCATGCCATTTTGCAGTAATACTATATCTGCTTCAGGTAAAATGCGATGTTGATACTGCTTTAATGCGTTCAGTGTGTCAGGAGCTTTGGTGCAGACTAAGAGATACTTGATCGGCGTGGATGCATCTGCGGGGTCAACTGGAAGTTGATAGTGTCGTGTCTCTTTACCCTGGATTCGATGCAGTTGATAATAGTCCTCAAGAATAGCGTCACGCAACAAGAGGCGAATAGGAATCTTTGCATCGATGAAGCGTGTCGCAAACAGTTGCCCTATGGCACCAGCACCAAGTATAGACCAAACCATATTAACCTTACTTATATTGATGCGGTAGGATTGCTACCGCATGTTTCACTTCTGGAGTAATAGTATGCCTTCATTTGATATTGTTTCCGAGTTGGATTCACACGAAGTCACCAATGCAGTTGATCAATCGAATCGCGAGTTACAAAGTCGCTATGACTTCAAAGGAGTAAAGGCAGAGTTTGAGCTTCAAGAGGAAACAGTAACCTTGATTGCAGAAGTTGACTTTCAGCTACAGCAAATGCTGGAAATCTTACGTGCAAAATTAACGTCCAGGAAAATTGATATACGCTGTCTTGAGGTCAAGGACCCTGATCTCAGTGGAGTGAAAGCAAAGCAACAGGTCATATTACGTCAGGGATTGGATCAAGTGCTGTGCAAGAAAATCACAAAACTGATTAAAGACAGTAAGATAAAGGTGCAGACCCAAATTCAGGGTGAAAAAGTGCGTGTAACTGGCAAAAAGCGGGATGATTTACAAGAGGCGATTGCGTTACTTAGGGCGTCGGATGTGGAGTTACCACTGCAGTTTAATAACTTCCGTGATTAAGATAATTCGGGTAAGACAGATAGGTTTATTCCTGCTGTCTTACCCGCAGTAGTCAGTACATTAAATGCGCAAACCGCCATCTACTTCAAAACAACGTCCATTGACGTAATCGTTTTCTAAGATGAAGCTAACAGTTGATGCGATCTCTTCTGGTTTCCCCAAGCGCTTAGCAGGGATACCAGCCGCAATTTTTTCAAGTGCTTCGGGCTTCATGCTCATGACCATTTCTGTACCAATGTAACCAGGCGCAATAGAAGCCGCACGGATACCGTAACGTGATAGCTCTTTAGCCCAAGTCACAGCCATAGCTTGAACACCCGCTTTTGTAGCTGTGTAATTGGTTTGGCCCATGTTGCCAGAACGCGATACCGAAGAGATGTTGACGATACAACCCGGAACGCCAAGTTCGATCATTTTAACAGCCGCTTCACGACCGCATAGGAAAGTACCGGTTAAGTTGACATCCATCACCAAGTTCCACTGGTCCATAGACATTTTTGAAACAACTTTTCCTTCTTTCGCTTTGATGAACAAGCCATCACGAGTGATACCAGCATTGTTTACTAATCCGTGTAAGGTGCCAAAATCAGAGACAACATCATTGAATAACTTTTCAACTTCCGCTTCTACGGCAACGTTGCAGATGTAACCTCGAGCTTCAGTGCCTTGCTCCTGACACAGTACAATAGTGTCATCGAGATCTTGTTGATTTAAATCAGCTAGGGCAAGTTTTGCTCCTTTAGATGCTAATTCAAGAGCCATCGCGCGCCCTAGGCCGCGTCCGCCACCAGTGACGACGATTACTTTATCCTTCAGATCCATATTTATATACCTTATTTAATGATTAGCTTAACACTATTGTGCGCCGCAATATGCGGCAGTGCAACAACTTTTCCGTTATAAAAAATAGGTCTTTAGGATATGGATGGAATAAGGGAAAACCCTTATACGAGTGTTTAAAATGTATCTGCAGTAAAGTGCGAATATCTTGCGAAGACTGTGTGAATATGATCCCATGTTGCTTCGAAGAGAGAGGATCGATATGCCCATAGTGTTTATCTTATTTATTATTGTACCCATTATTGAAATCACACTGCTGATCAATGTTGGACAATGGATTGGCGTTTGGTACACCGTTGGTTTGGTGTTGTTGTCAGCCTTTATTGGCGTAAACATGTTACGTATTCAAAGTCTGAGCACCTTGTCCAGAGCACGTCAGAAAATGGATCAAGGTGAAATTCCTGGCCGAGAAATGGGCGAAGGTATTGTCTTAGCAGTAGGCGGGGCATTACTGGTAACACCGGGCTTTGTTACCGACATTGTGGGTTTTTGTTGTCTCATCCCTTTCACTCGTCATGCATTGATTCGTTTCCTGAGTCAACGCATGACGGTCATCGCTAGTCATCAAACAGTTCATCAACAACGTCCGTTCGAGCAGGAGTTTTCCTCACACGATCAAGAGCGTTCCTCCCGATCAGTCGGTGGAGATGTGATTGATGGTGAATACACTCGAAAAGATTAATTTTTTTTCTGAGTAGGTGTTGAAATCCTTTTTATAGCACCCCACATACGGGACAGGCATCAGTACTAAGGTCAGTACTGATGGAATTAAATAAATAAATCTGTTCCTAAATACCAGGAGAATAACCAGATGAATATTCGTCCACTTCACGATCGTGTTGTTGTACGCCGCAGCGAAGAGGAAAAAACAACTGCTGGCGGTATCGTACTGCCAGGCTCTGCTGCAGAAAAGCCTAATCGTGGCGAAGTAGTTGCCGTAGGTCCAGGTCGCACCTTAAACAACGGTGACCTTCAAGCTCCAGCTGTCAAAGTGGGTGACAAAGTATTGTTTGGTCAATACGCCGGCTCCAATGTTGTGAAAGTTGACGGTGAAGAGTTAATGATTATGCAAGAAAGCGAGATTTACGCCGTCGTTGAAGACTAAGTATTCAAATTCGCAAGTATTGAGTTTTGTGTAACAGATTATTTTTACAGGATTAATAAGAATGGCAGCTAAAGACGTACGTTTTGGTAATGATGCTCGTCAGCGCATGCTCGCTGGTGTCAATATTCTAGCAGATGCAGTAAAAACAACCTTGGGCCCTAAGGGTCGTAATGTTGTTTTAGAAAAATCATTTGGTGCACCGACCATCACAAAAGATGGTGTATCTGTCGCAAAAGAGATCGAACTGACAGACAAGTTCGAAAACATGGGCGCACAAATGGTTAAAGAAGTGGCATCTAAGGCCAATGATGTTGCAGGTGACGGTACAACAACTGCGACAGTGCTGGCGCAAGCGATTGTAAACGAAGGCTTGAAATCAGTTGCTGCGGGTATGAACCCAATGGACCTGAAGCGTGGCATTGATAAAGCGGCTCACGCTGTTGTTGAAGAGTTGGCTAAAATGTCTGTACCTTGTACAGATTACAAAGCTATTGCTCAAGTAGGTACCATCTCTGCTAACTCTGATGCTGAAATTGGTCGCATCATCGCTGAAGCGATGGAAAAAGTGGGTAAAGAAGGCGTCATCACGGTCGAAGAAGGTTCTGGTTTTGAAAACGAACTAGACGTGGTTGAAGGTATGCAGTTCGATCGTGGCTACCTGTCACCTTACTTCATCAACAATCAAGACAATATGTCTGCTGAGCTAGAAGACCCTTACATTCTGTTGGTAGACAAGAAAATCTCTAACATTCGTGAACTACTTCCAGCACTAGAGCAGGTTGCTAAGTCTTCTCGTCCTTTATTGATTATCTCTGAGGATGTTGAAGGTGAGGCCTTAGCTACGCTGGTGGTAAACAACATGCGTGGTATTGTGAAAGTGGCTGCTGTTAAAGCGCCTGGTTTTGGTGATCGTCGTAAAGCTATGTTGCAAGACATCGCTGTATTGACGGGTGGCCAAGTGATCTCTGAAGAGATCGGTCTAAGCCTTGAGCAAGCAGGTCTTGAGCACTTAGGTCAAGCGAAACGTGTCAATATCACTAAAGAAAACACAACCATTGTTGATGGTGCTGGTGCTCAGGCTGAAATTGAAGCGCGTGTTCAGCAGATCCGTGTTCAAATCGAAGAAACCTCTTCAGATTACGATCGTGAAAAACTACAAGAGCGAGTTGCGAAACTTGCGGGTGGCGTTGCTGTCATCAAAGTAGGTGGTGGTACTGAAGTTGAAATGAAAGAGAAGAAAGCGCGTGTGGATGATGCACTGCATGCTACGCGTGCAGCCGTTGAAGAGGGCGTGGTGCCTGGCGGTGGTGTTGCTTTGATTCGTGCGCTAGACAATATCGGTAAGTTAGAAGGTGAAAACCACGATCAAACCATTGGTATTGAGTTGGCTTTCCGAGCGCTTGAAGCACCGCTTCGTCAAATCGTTGCGAACGCTGGTGGAGAAGGCTCTGTTGTTGTTTCTAAGATCCGTGAAGGTGAAGGTTCATTTGGCTTTAATGCGTCTAATGACCAGTATGGCGATATGATGGATATGGGTATCATCGACCCTGCCAAAGTAACTCGCTCTGCGCTTCAAGCCGCAGCGTCAATTGCTGGCTTGATGATCACCACCGAGGCAATGGTTGCCGAGCTACCTGAAGAGAAGCCAGCTATGCCAGATATGGGTGGCATGGGCGGTATGGGTGGCATGGGCGGTATGATGTAATTTAACATCAACTGGCCAGTAACCTACTGACCTGAACCCTGTTGTTTTATTGGCTGGCGTTATGTTGGCTAAGAAACAACAGGGTTTTTCTGTTATAAGAGAGTCTGTTTGTCATCGATAATGAGTAATCAACTATGCAAGATAAGCGGGAACCTCAATTTAACCCTGACTCTATTCGCGAGAGTGTCAAGACCCCTTTGTCAGAACTTGATGATAGATTAGGTGCGTTAGAAGCCTCACAAACATCTCCCAAAGGATCTGGGGTGCTACTAAATTTTGTCCTGCTCATTATGGTATTCACTTTGGTGGGTATGGGCTGGTTTATGTTGGAGCAAAGTCAACAGCTAGAAACGGCTCAGGGACAAATAGAGCAACTAGAGCTTCTGTTGGATAATCGTATTGAAGATGAGCAAGCCACTGAAACAACCTTAGTGGATCAGGTTGAAGGGCTACAAACAGCTCAGCTAGATGCCCATCAACAGATTTTGAAGGATATTGAACAATTACAACAAGCGCTCGGTCTTGCTTCGAAAGAGCGTCAAACGCTTGAGCAGTCTGTGACTCAATTGCAACAAAATCTCTCATCTCAGAATTCTCGCCTTGAGTCGTTACAAAATCGTCCAGAGCCTACAAATGTTTCTACAGATATTGAGCAGTTATCTGCATCGCTTCGTCAGCTTGAAACCGAAGTGACAAGGCTCAAATCAAATGTCAGTGATGGCGGCCAAGTACAGGCTCAACATGATTTACAGTCCGCCTTCAATCGACTCAGTGAACGACAAGAACAGCAAGGGGAAAGTATAAGTCGTTTAGCAGACTCATTTACGGAACAGGGTAATCAGCTTGAGTCAGTAGAGCGTCAAATACAAAATCGTATCGAGCGATTGCAAGCGGATGTAGCCCGTGCTGTCGAGTCAAGCGCTGCTGATTCTCGTGAGTCAGAGATTGTCTCAATTGAACTGGAGTTGTCCGAATTACGTGAAGATATTCGTGCTATTAATAATGCTCGTCAATTGATTAACCGTGATTTGTTGCAGTTACGTGAGCAGATCAATCGTATTCAGTTACGCTTAAATGATTAAGCTGAATGACGGCCTCGTTGCCATTATTAAACAAAATCGGCACAATGCGCGCTTGATTTTGGAGTAGAGATACCATGCGACAACCAGAGCTTTTATCGCCTGCGGGCACCTTAAAAAACATGAAGTACGCCTTTGCCTATGGTGCTGATGCCGTCTATGCAGGCCAACCACGCTATAGTCTACGTGTGCGTAACAACGATTTTAACTACCAGAACTTGGCAGAAGGAATCGATATTGCACATCGTCTAGGTAAAAAGTTCTTTGTTGCCAGTAATATCCTACCGCATAACGCCAAACTGAAAACTTACATGGACGATATCCTGCCAGTGGTGGAAATGGGACCAGATGCGTTGATTATGTCTGACCCCGGCTTAATTATGCTGGTAAAAGAGCGTTTTCCAGATCTTCCGATCCATTTATCTGTTCAAGCTAATACCATGAACTGGGCAACAGTAAAGTTTTGGCACCAAGCAGGTATTGAACGTGTCATTTTGTCGCGCGAGCTGTCATTAGAAGAAGTTGAAGAGATACGTCAGCGATGTCCTGAAATGGAAATTGAGGTGTTTGTGCATGGTTCGTTATGCATTGCTTATTCGGGCCGTTGCTTATTATCGGGCTACATCAATCATCGTGATCCAAATCAGGGTACTTGCACCAATGCTTGTCGTTGGAAATATGACGCGCATGAAGCGGAGCAGAATGACTCCGGTGATATTGTCCCTGTGAAGTCCTTTGACCCAACCTTGGGTGAAGGTAAACC
>SLCQ01000030.1 GCA_007125745.1 Nitrincola sp. | reverse complement strand
GATCAAAACCGTGACCGTTTGCAAGTTGCCACTGTTAGTGGTGTCACTCCTAGTCTAGAAACCATCGGCAGTGGTGAGTACCCCGTTTCTCGTCCACTTTTCTTCTACATCAAAAATCAGCACGTGGGTGTGATTCCTGGCTTGATGGAATATGCACAGTTCTTCCTAAGCGAAGAGATTGGTGGCATGGGTAGCCCATTGGAAGATGCTGGCTTAATCCCGATGGATATGGCTGAGCGTGATGAAATTACCTCTGCGGTGATGTCACGCACATTAGTGCAGTAATCAGCTTGTGAGATCAAGAGCCGAGAATGATAAACCGCATTCTCGGCTTTATTTGTTATCGACGCTGGAGCCGATATGAATAACCTAGTACTGATTGCCGTACTATTAATGATGATGGCCTTTGTCTACCAAATTGGCTTGGTGCGCAGTCGTAAAGTGGCCATCGCGACAACGGGTGAAAAAGTTAGACTTCACTCCCGTCCTGTTTATCATGGTGTCTTATTGGCATTATGGACGGTTGTACCTGCTGCCCTTATTTATGCCGTGTGGAGCTTTTTACAGCCTGGCATTATCGAATCCATGGTAGTTGCTCAGTTACCTCCTGAAGCCTTAGTGGGTAGCGACAATGATCTACGTATTCTTTTACGCCGCATTACCAATTTATCTACCGGCTTTGGTTTAGCAGATGAAGCACAGGCATTCGAATTAACTGCCGCTGCTTACATGCAGCAGTTACGTGTAACCGGTCAAACCTTTATGTTTGCGTTAATTGCTTCGGTTGCAGCCACTGCATTAGTGTTAAACTGGAAGCGCATTCAACCTGAACTTCGTGCCCGTAATCATGTTGAGCGCGTTATACGTTTTTTACTTATTGCTTGCTCAACGGTAGCGATTTTGACTACCGTTGGGATTGTACTATCGATGTTTGGCGAAGCGATGCGCTTCTTTAGCTTTGTCAGCCCCATGGATTTTTTCTTTGGTACCACTTGGAATCCTCGTTTTTCAACGGTGGGTACGGATGGACAATCCGGTTTTGGTATGATCCCACTGCTGTGGGGTACTTTGATGATCGCCATGATTGCCCTCATGATAGCAGTGCCTATTGGGTTAATGGCAGCAATATACCTTTCTGAATATGCACCATCAAAAGTACGCTCTGTTGCAAAGCCTGTTATTGAAGTATTGGCCGGTATTCCAACTATTGTTTATGGTTTTTTTGCTCTCATTACAGTAGGTCCTTTTTTATCAAATTTTGGTGATATGTTAGGGATCGATATTCGTGCAACATCAGCACTCACTGCTGGAGTGGTCATGGGGATTATGATCATTCCATTTATATCGTCCTTGTCTGACGACATCATCACCCAGGTTCCTAAAGCGATGCGCGATGGCTCCTTGGGCTTGGGTGCAACCAAGTCTGAAACCATTCGTAAAGTGGTATTACCCGCTGCCTTGCCGGGTATTGTCGGTGCAATTTTGCTGGCCGCTAGCCGCGCGATTGGTGAAACCATGATTGTGGTGTTGGCTGCTGGTAATAGCCCAACATTAACCGCTAATCCATTTGAAGCCGTATCGACCATGACCGTCACGATTGTTAACCAGCTGACGGGTGATCTGGACTTTGCCAGCCCGCAATCCTTAGTAGCTTTTGCACTAGGTTTAACACTGTTTGTGATTACCCTGTGCTTGAACGTGGTGGCATTGGTCATCGTTCGTAAATACCGTGAACAATACGAGTAATCTATGAATATGGAAGCGAGTAAAAACCAATCCTCATCCTTGCCAGACTCAACGGATCTGGCGAAAAAACGTGATCTGATGCAACAGCGCGTTGCACGATCATTAAAACGTCGCCATGCTCAAGAGAAACGCTTTAAGTTAATTGGCATGACGGCTGTTGGAGCTGCATTGTTGTTTGTTGTACTGCTATTCACCACCATTTTATCGAAAGGCCTGCCTGCTTTTTGGCAAGCACATATCTCACTAGAGATCTATTTTGATGAAGAGATCATTCAAATTGATGATAAACCTGTTCGAATGGATGGAGAGTCAGAGGCGGCGTTTAACGATCGGATGTTGGCATGGCGAACCCAGTTAGGGTTTATCAACTTTAACCGCTTAATCTTGGAAGCGATCTCTAAAGAGATACCTGAAGCACCAGAATTTCAGCGAGATGCAATGCGCTTAGTCACATCGGGTGAACGTTTTGGCCTAAGAAAGATGGTGGAAGAAGATCCGTCAATTATTGGCACTACACAGCGTTTGTGGTTGCTTGCAGATGCCAATGTGGATGTGTGGATGAAAGGAAATATTGACAGAGATCTTCCTGACTCACAACAACAACTCAGTGCAAGAACACGTGCTTGGGTGGATGATTTAGAAGCAAAAGGTGTATTAAAAAATCGTTTCAGTACGGCATTATTTATGAACCCTGACTCGCGTAGCTCTCTGGCTTCAGCAGGCCTAGCGGGCGCGTTTATGGGCTCCTTAATGATGATGTTAATTGTGATGTTTTTAGCTGTACCTATCGGGGTGGCGTCTGCGATCTATTTAGAGGAGTTTGCACCTAAAAATAAGATCACTGATTTTATTGAGGTCAATATAAATAACTTGGCAGCTGTACCGTCCATTGTGTTTGGTCTGTTAGGAGCGGCAGTATTTATCTTGTGGTTCAAATTACCTTTATCAGCACCTATCGTGGGTGGTTTGGTACTGACCTTGATGACACTGCCAACAGTCATTATTGCGACACGGTCGACATTAAAAGCGATACCACCATCGATCCGCTCAGCTGCACTGGGTATTGGTGCCTCCAAAGTTCAGTCGGTTTTTCACCATGTATTACCATTAGCGATCCCAGGTATCTTAACGGGATCAATCTTGGGTGTAGCACAAGCATTAGGTGAAGCCGCGCCTTTACTGTTGATCGGTATGACATCCTTTGTTGCCAGCGTACCGGCTACACCTTTTGATCAATCAACGGCTTTACCTGTACAAATATATTTGTGGCAAGGCAATGAGCTACGTAATTTCTTTGAAGCGAGAACCTCAGCAGCCATTATCGTGTTGTTGGCTTTGATGATTTCGTTGAATGCAGTCGCTATCTGGCTGCGTAAACATTTTGAAACACGGTGGTAAGAGAGATGAATATGGAACAGCCAGCGATGGGCGCGATGCAAATGACATTTGATGAGAAGAAAGAATCAAAACCAGCATCTGGCGCTATCAAAATGAGTGCTCGGAACGTTAAAGTTTTCTATGGTGATGCAGAAGCGATCCACGGAGTAAACATGGATCTTTACGAAAATGAAGTGGTTGCTTTTATCGGTCCTTCCGGTTGTGGTAAGTCTACCTTCTTACGTTGCTTCAATCGTATGAATGATACCATCGATATTGCCCGTGTGACGGGTGAGATATTGTTAGATGGGCGCGATATCCACGACAAAAAGTTGGATGTTGTTCAATTACGGGCGCAGGTTGGTATGGTTTTCCAAAAGCCAAACCCTTTCCCTAAGTCGATCTATGAAAACATCGCGTATGGTCCACGTCTACATGGTTTAGTGGATAACAAAACAGACCTTGATGAAATAGTTGAAACCAGTCTACAGCGCGCCGGTTTATGGAAAGAGGTGAAAGATCGTCTTGATGCCCCGGGCACAGGATTATCCGGTGGTCAGCAACAGCGTTTGTGCATTGCCAGGGCTATTGCCGTGAGTCCGGAAGTGATCCTGATGGATGAGCCTTGTTCAGCACTTGACCCGATAGCAACATCCATTATTGAAGAGTTGATTGATGAGCTTAAAGGCAGTTTTACCATTGCAATAGTGACACACAACATGCAACAAGCTGCACGAGTCTCTGATAAAACTGCTTTCTTCCACTTGGGAGATTTAGTTGAGATCAATGAAACACGCGAAATATTTACCAACCCACAAGATTCCCGTACCGAAGACTACATCACCGGTCGATTCGGTTAATGATTAGGCAGGAGCTATTATGAACACAGGTTTAATTGATGGGCATACTTCCCAAGCCTATGACGCGGAAATGAATGAAATTGTCAACGACGTTTTAGCGATGGGTGAAAAGGTCACTGATCAGGTTGAACAAGCTCTGCGCGCGTTTATTCAAATGGATAGCGAATTAGCTAAGCAGGTTATCGAAGCTGATAAATCGATTAACGATATGGAAGTGTCTATTGACGATAAGTGCGTACAGGTTTTAGTTAAGCGTCAACCTGCAGCTCGTGACTTACGAGCCGTGATTGCGATGATTAAAACCATCAAAGATCTTGAACGTATTGGCGATCAAGCGAAACGTATTGCTCGTATGGCAGGAAACGCTTCATCTCAAATCATGGCACCTAAAGCATTCAGTGAATTTGAACAAATGGGATTACGTGTCAACCAAATGCTTCAAGGTGCGATGTCGGCTTTTCGTCAAATGGATGCGGATGCGGCATTGCAAGTCGCTTTGTTGGACAAACAAATTGACAACGACTATGAAGGTATTTTACGTCAAAATATGACCTATATGCTGGAAGATCCCCGCAATATCTCTCGTATAGTTGAAATGACTTGGGTGGGTCGTGCCATTGAGCGTATTGGCGACCATGCACGAAATGTCTGTGAACATACCATCTATTTCGTTAAAGGACGGGATGTTCGTCATGTAGATGATGAACAGCTAGAGGCGGTCGTTCGTAACCGTTAAGCGATATTTGTTTCACTAAAGGCTCGCCATTCACAGAATCGCGGGCCTTTTTAATGCAATTGTCACACTTATCCTGTAAAAGTATATGTTATTATGCATATATGAAATTACGTATATATAAGAACTGAGAGGTCGTACATGACAATTAAAGTAGGTATCAACGGCTTTGGCCGTATGGGACGATTGGCACTTCGAGGTGCATGGGGTTGGCCAGAGTTTGAGTTTGTCAAAATTAATGATCCCGCCGCTGGTGCTGAAAGCCTCGCGCATCTTCTGAACTTTGATTCAGTTCATGGTCGCTGGGATCACGAAGCATCCGCAGAAGAGGGGGTAATGATCATCGATGGGAAACGCATCCAGGTCACTCAGGAAAAAACCATCGATGCGAATGATTGGTCCGATTGCGATTTAGTATTTGAATGCTCTGGCAAAATGAAAACCAAAGCGGTATTACAAGCCTATTTGGATCAGGGTGTTAAACGCGTGGTGGTATCCGCACCGGTCAAAGAAGCAGGGGTGTTGAACGTCGTCATGGGTGTCAATGACCATCTCTATGATCCAGCCCTTCATCCCATCGTGACGGCTGCCTCTTGTACCACTAACTGCTTGGCACCGGTAGTGAAAGTGATTCATGAAAACCTTGGCATTCGCCACGCCAGCATGACGACAATCCATGATTTAACCAATACGCAAACCATACTGGATGCGCCACACAAAGATCTGCGTCGTGCCCGTTCTTGTGGTACCAGTTTGATCCCCACCACCACCGGCTCAGCCAAGGCGATTATTGAAATTTTCCCGGAGTTAGCAGGGCGAATTAACGGTCATGCGGTACGTGTTCCTTTAGCCAATGCTTCTTTAACCGACTGTGTATTTGAAGTTGAAAAAGCTACAACTGCAGAAGAAGTGAATGCTTACTTAAAAGTAGCTGCTGAAGGCGAGTTAAAGGGTATTCTCGGATACGAAGAGCGTCCATTGGTATCGGTTGATTATCGTGGCGACTCGCGTTCCAGTATCATCGATGCGCTTTCTACCATGGTGGTGAATGGCACCCATGTGAAAATTTATGCGTGGTATGACAACGAATGGGGTTATGCACTCAGAATGGCAGAACTCGGTCGTAAACTGGCTGTGATGGATCAAGAGTAAAGACTATGTTAGCGGGGCTATCTGCAGGGGTTAAACAATATCTGGTCGTTACCGGAAACTACTGGGCATTTACACTCACCGATGGTGCACTAAGGATGCTCGTGGTGCTGTATTTCAATCAATTGGGATACAGCCCCCTGCAGATCGCCTTTCTATTTATCTTCTATGAGATTTTTGGCGTCGTCACCAACCTTGTTGGTGGATGGTTAGGCGCTCGCTTGGGCTTAAATCGCACCATGAACGTGGGTTTAGGCCTTCAGGTTTTTGCGCTACTCATGCTCACGGTACCTAATGAATGGTTAACCGTGATTTGGGTGATGGTGGCGCAGGCGCTGTCAGGTATCGCTAAAGACCTGAATAAAATGAGTGCCAAAAGCTCAATCAAAATGTTGGTTCCGGAAAACGCCCAAGGCACGTTATATAAATGGGTTGCGATTCTCACCGGATCAAAAAATGCTTTAAAAGGTGTGGGCTTCTTCATGGGAGCTGTCTTGTTAACCTGGCTTGGGTTTACCGGCGCCGTGTTAGCGATGGCCGTGATGCTGGCGCTGGTCTGGGTATTGTCGATGATCCTGTTAAAACAGGATTTAGGCAAAATGAAAAACAAACCTAAATTCACCGATGTGTTTTCCAAAAGTCGCGCCATTAATGTGTTAGCTGCTGCTCGGATGTTTCTATTTGCCTCTAGGGACGTATGGTTTGTCATTGCACTGCCGGTATTCTTGAAAGAAGTGCTTGGTTGGGATTTCTGGCAAGTAGGCTTTTTTATGGCCAGTTGGATAATTGGATACGGTATCGTGCAGTCGATTGCGCCTTATTTTACCGGTAAACGTAGCGGTCGCATTCCAGGACAAATGGAAGTCGTGATCTGGGGAGGTGCATTAGCACTATTACCTGCTTTCATCGCATTAGGCCTGATTTTCACATGGCCGGCTGATGTCGTATTAGTCGTCGGGCTGTTATTCTTTGGTATCGTCTTTGCTGTTAACTCTTCCTTACACAGTTACCTAATCGTCAGCTATGCACGTGGCGATGGTGTGTCACTCGATGTGGGCTTTTACTACATGGCCAATGCGATGGGGCGCTTAATCGGTACTCTGCTATCGGGTTGGGTTTATATGACTTGGGGGCTAGAGGCCTGTTTGTGGATATCAGCCGGTTTAGTGGCTATGGCTGTGTTGATTTCAATGGGTTTACCGAAGGGACGGCAGGAAGTGGTTTGATGCCTAATGTTTTAGCCACATTATTGAACATTTAGCACCTCTTCAATAGATGTGGGTCGCGTAAAGCGCTCTGATTCTAGTT
>SLCQ01000023.1 GCA_007125745.1 Nitrincola sp. | reverse complement strand
TTAGCACAAACCACTCGGTTTCGACCTGCCGCTTTGGCTTGATAAAGTGCTTCATCGGCACGCTTCAGAAGCTCCTCAGGAGACTGATGATCTAGCCGATCCGTAACGCAACCTAGGCTTAAAGTTACATGATCTGCGATCTTTGAATGCTCATGGGGATATCTTAGTTGCTCGACCGCTATCCTGAGTTGCTCTGCAACACGTTTTGTCCCTTCTGAATCGGTTTCCGGTAACAGCACCACAAACTCTTCGCCGCCATAGCGAGCGAGTATATCACTTGGACGTTTAAGCGTGCTTTGCAGTGCTTGTACCACTTTAATGAGACATTCATCGCCCTTTCCATGACCATAGTGATCATTAAATGGCTTGAAGAAATCAATATCGAGCATCACGACGCCCAGAGGCTTTTCGCTACGCTTGTGACGCTTCACTTCACTTTGTAGTGTTTCATCTAAATGACGCCGATTAGCAATCTGAGTCAAGCCGTCCAAGTGAGACATGTTTTCAAGCAAATCACTCTTTATTTTCAGATTCATATGATTCCGGACACGCGCTTTTACAACATCCGGATGAAAAGGCTTACTGATGTAATCCACTGCCCCCAAATCAAAGCCTTTGGTTTCATCACTGACGTCATCCATAGCCGTAATAAAAATCACCGGAATATAGCTAGTGCGGTTATTGTCCTTCAACACCCTACAGACTCTGTATCCATCCATATCCGGCATCACAATATCCAGCAAAATTAAATCTGGAGGGTTTTCTTTTAAAGATAACTCTAGAGCTTTAGCACCATTATTAGCAACTTGAATGGTATAGTCAGATTTAAGTAGGTTAGCCAGCACTTTTATGTTGGCTGGCTGATCATCTACGATCAATATACTTCGCTTAGCCGGTAAAGCCAAAAGATCGGGATGCGCACTTTCAACATTGATAGGCTCAGCTTCAACCACTGGATTGATAGTAGTATGCACCATGTTGTCATTTGTTGAATCAGAAGGGATATACTGAGTCTTTAACCACACCTTCAAATGATTAAACAGTTGCTGTCCACTGAAGGGCTTTCCTAGATGGTCGTTCATACCGACTGCTAACGCTTTTTGTCTATCTTCAAATAAGGCTGCTGCAGTCAGTGCAATGATGGGGATGTCACGATTAAACTCACGAATAGCCAATGTCGCCTTGTAGCCATCCATCACTGGCATCTGAATATCCATCAAAATCAGGTCATAGTTATTTTGGCGAACTTCCTCCACACCTTGAGCACCATTATCTGCTAGTGTTACCTCCAGTCCCATCTGTTCTAACTGGGAGAAAACCACTTCTTGATTTATAGGGTGATCTTCAACTACAAGCACTCGTTGACCACAAAACTTCTCTTCCTCTAATGACAAGCACTTATGGGTTTCGTCATGTAAAGACTCAGACGGGATAGCTTCTTCCACTATGGGCAAAATGAGTTCAAAGTCAAAACAACTTCCAACACCGGGTTCACTTTCAAGACCTATCCCCTCACCTCCCATCAACTGGACTAAGCGCTGACTAATAATTAAACCAAGTCCTGTGCCACCATAACTTCGCGTAATGGATGTATCCACCTGGCTAAACGCTGAAAACAACTTTTGCTGTTGTTCAGGGGTCATTCCCATTCCTGTGTCACGAATACTAAAGTGTAAGCGTGCCTGCTCATTAGCCTCTCCTTGATAACTAATATCCAGTGTAACGGACCCTTTTTCAGTAAATTTGATGGCGTTGGCGATCAAGTGGGCTAACACTTGAGTCAAGCGAAGCTTATCTCCTAAAAAAATGTTCGGCATTTCGAACTGATGATGTAATGCCAGCTCTAACCCTTTCTGACTACTGGGCAACGAAAATAGGCTAGCCAATTGACTTACCACCTCATCAAGCTGGAAAGGCTCCTGTTCAGATTCCATTTGCCCAACTTCTATTTTTGAAAAGTCCAACAAATCATTCACAATCCCCAATAATAGCTTACCAGAATAATGAATTTGTTCATTTCGTTGATGCACATGCTCGGGTAAAGATTCTTTCAGTTGCAATTCACTTAAACCGATCACAGCATTTAACGGGGTGCGAATTTCATGGCTCATATTCGCTAAAAACTCAGACTTGGTTTGGCTCGCCTCTTCTGCATTTCTTTTCGCTGCTTTTAATTGCTCATTCTGAATTTCTTGCTTTTCTAATAGCTGGTTAAAACCAGTCAGCAAAAGTCCAACCTCATCCTGGACATTAATAGTGATTGGTTGTACAGCTTTTCGATTCTCAAGCATATCGCCGATTTGATCTGCAGATTGCCTCAAGGGTGAAAAGAGCTTTTGAATGAAAAACCAGTAGGCAAGACTTGCTAAAGCCATTAACACGAGGATTGAGGCTGATATTTTTCCTAACAATTGCATCACCGGTGCAAGCACATTTTGTGATGGAAAGGCATGAACAACTAACCAATCAGTCTGCTTAAGAGGTGTGGTAGTGAACAGCACAGATTGACCCTCAGAATCTTTCGATTGTCCTTGGCTTTTACCTTGCTTCAACAATGATAGCAACTCTGTCATGCCCAACTCTGACAGGCGTCCCATCACTAACTCTTTTTTAGAGCTAGTTACCATCAAATCACTATTAAGATCCATAACCCATAACATGCCATCACTGCCGATGGTGTCTGCCGATATATTGGTCAGAAGGTTATCATCCACTAATCGAGTAGAACCAAACACATACCCTAACGTTTCATTTTGTTGATTCAGGATGGGAACAATAATCAGAAAGACTGGCTGCTTAACCGCTCGGCTTATCAGGGGTTGGGAAATGACAGGGGCATTGGCTTCATCAACTTGACGAAAATGATCTCGATCACTTAGGTCTATGCCAACACGCCCCACTGATATAGGTGAATCGACAGTGATAACACCCTTCTTATTCATGACAATAAGCCCATTGTTAAAATAGGTATGCAAGAGCAACCTGGAATCGAGTACACTTTGAATGCTATCGTCATCTAGCAAGCGTTGACCATCATGCAGTAAATTGGCAAGCCCTTGTAACGTGTTAACACGCTCCTGCAAGCCTTGATCAATTCTGCGGGCGACTAATTCAGTGAAACTTTTTTGATTGTCGAGCAACTGTTCACGATTGTTATCAAACACCAAATATTCGATGATCAGCGTTAAACTGACGACCACAACTAAAAGAATGCCCAGAGAAGACAATAACAACTTTTTACTGAGGGAGTTTGTACCTTTAACAGACATCAAGTCGAATTCCCTATATGTTGTAATACACTGTCAACTAAGTGACTGGCTCTATCAAAATCAAAATCTTCAACAGCTTCGACTAATGCTAGCCATTCAGGCTGACATTGGCTCGGAATTTGCTCACTGATAGCTGACAACTCAGTATCATCAATAAATTGATTGTTTAAAATAGCACTCTTAAGTGACTGCAAAGATGAAATCAACTGATCTGTCACCAAAGGCTCATTGGCCTTTTTGTTATCAGTAGAGGCATTTTGATGAGACACCCATTCTTGAATAACAACTGATGTTTGATCGAGACAGTGTTTAAACTCTTCGATCAACGCCGGTGTTGGAGGTTGCTTTGCTTTCAATTGGCGATCTAAATCTGTTGCAATGATCGAAAGATCAGTTAAGGCTAAGTTTCCTGCAACCCCCTTCAATGTATGGGCTACTTTCTGTGCTTCTTCAAAATTTAGTGAAGTATTGCCTGATTCCAAATCAGACAGTTTTTGAACCAAAGGACTATATTCAAGATGAATTTGCTCTACAAACTGTTGTACCAGTTTTTTATAAAGCGTTTGATTTCCACCCAACAGGCTTAAACCTTGATTCGCATCCATCAGTTTAGGCACAGCAAGCTTTTCTTTCATATTAGACATACCTACACTCTTAGATTTATTCTCATCAGCGCTTTTAATTGGTTTAACTGATTTTGATAACCATTGCGACAAAACTTGATATAACTGTTGGGGATCGATAGGTTTTGACAAATGGTCATTCATGCCACTTTCTAGGGCTAACTGTTGATCCTCAGCCATAGCCGCTGCGGTCAGTGCGATCACGGGAAGTTGCAAGCCTTGCTGACGAAGCTGTCGAGTTACTTCATAGCCATCCATCAAAGGCATCTGAATATCCATGAGCACCAAGTCAAAAGGATGATCTTTTAAAGTCTCTAGGGCTTCTAGGCCATTCTCAGCAAGCGTAACGGAGAGACCTAACTGATGCAGATGCATCTGAGCCACTTCTTGATTAATGGCATTGTCTTCAACCAGTAATACACGACCTTGCAATGACTGCAGTTCATCTGATTCGTTATTATTAGAACTCTCTAGTTGTTTGACCTCATCACTCGTGCAAGCGCGAAGTGGCAAAGTAAAACTGAAACAAGAACCTTCGTTTTCATGACTGCCTAAATGAATCCCCTGCCCGCCCATAGCGTTTACCAAACGCTGACTGATAATAAGCCCTAAACCAGTACCACCGTATTCTCTAGTGATATTCCCATCGGCCTGAGTGAAGGCTTGAAAGAGACGCTGTTGTTGTTCTTCACTAATCCCGATTCCCGTATCACGAATACTGAAAAGAAGTCGTTCAATGGTACCTGTTGTATCAAGCCTAGTGACTTCTAGGTTGACACTTCCCCGACGCGTGAATTTAATCGCATTACCCACAAGGTTGGTGAGTATCTGTCTTAAACGCAACTCATCCCCCATATAGGCTTTATCTAAATCAGGCGGTGTAGCAATATTTAGCGCCAAGCCTTTATCACTCGCCATTTGAGTAAACAGACTTTTAAGATTGTCGAAGAGAGATCTTAGGAAGAAAGGTTTTGAATTGATTTGCATCTTTCCAGCTTCAATCTTAGAGAAATCCAGAATATCGTTGATGATGCCCAAGAGTAATCGGCCTGATTGGTTGATTTTTCGCAACCGGCCCTGCAAGACATCAAGGCTTTGCTCTTCAATACTGAGTTGACTTAGGCCAATAATACCGTTCATGGGCGTGCGAATTTCATGGCTCATATTGGCCAGAAAGTCTGACTTGGCTCGATTAGCTTGATCAGCGGCCGCTTTAGCTAATGCAAGTTCAGACTCAACTTGCTTAATGAGCGAAATATTAGTGTGAGTGCCCATCATCATACTGGGGGAACCATCAGCATTTCGACTGGTCACCTTTCCGCGCCCTTGAATCCATACCCAATCGCCAGCGGCATTCAATAAACGAAACTGAACATCAAACCCTAGATGCTGTTCAATACGCTGATTTACGGTACTCATCATGCCGTCAAAATCTTCAGGATGCATAAGCTGCTTAAACCGCTCTAGCGACATTGGAAACTCATCAGGTTGATAGCCCAATTGCTGATAAGCCTGCGCAGACCATTTCACCTCATTGGTGATCAAGTTCCAGTACCAAAGGCCTGTATCTGTAGCCTCCATCGTCAGTTGAAAACGAGCACGAGTTTCTTCAAGTGCAAGTTGCTGAAGTTTTTTTTCAGTGATGTCGTAAATATAACCATTCCACACAACAGAACTATCAGGCATCAAATTGGGTGTTGCTCGACCCTCTAACCAAAGCTCACCTTTTGTTGGATGCATATAACGGTACTGAGTCTCCCAAACAGTTAGAGCCTCTGCTGAATGGGCAATGCTTTCACGTATTCTGTCTAGGTCGTCTGGATGCAAGCGCTCTAAAACAGGATTAGCATTTTCTTGAACCTGTGCAGGTGTAAACCCATACACATCCATCATTCCATCAGTGGAATAGGGAAAACAACTGCTTCCGTCTGGATACAAACGGTATTGGTATAAAACACCTGGAGCCTGTTCAGCCAAGACACTTAACTGACGCTTCTGTTCATAAGTCTCGGTGACATCTGTATGTGTGCCAATTACACGAAGCGGTTTACCTGAGGCATCCCGACTGAAGACTCTGCCTCGATCCAATATCCATTTATAGTTGCCATCTTTACAGCGAACACGATGTGTATTTTCATATAGTTCTGCCTCGCCAGAGAAGTGCTTTTCCAGATCAGCATAGGTACACTCACGGTCTTCTGGATGGATGCGAGAGTCCCACTCATCAAGAGTGTCACCCACTTCATCTTCTGCATATCCCAACATCGATTTCCAGGTAGGGGAAAAATAAACCTTGTTAGTTTCTGCATTCCAGTCCCATACGCCTGTCATGGTGCCTTCAAGCACCGCACGCCATCGTTCTTCATACTCATGAGTCTGATTCGCTGCTTGAAGCATAGCTTCTTGCCTGCGCAGCAAATCATGAAGATTTTCGTAAACAAGAGCGACAAGGTCTTTTTGATGAAGAACACCGACGACTTCATGACTATCGTTACAAACCACGAGTCGTTTGAGTTTTTTCTCACGACTGATTCGTAGTGCTTCCAGAAGAGACAGGTTACCTTGGACTGTGATCACAGGCGATGACATAAAGTGAGTAACAGGCCGATCACAGTCATCATTTTTCTGCAATGCGCGTGTAATATCACTCTGAGTAATGATTCCAAGAGTATCATCAGGTAGCAAAATCACTGCAGAAGAATGCCCAGCTTTATGCATTTTTAACATAGCTGATTTCAAGCTATCAGTAGGTTTGATTCTTGAAAAATCAGATAAACCCAACAAGTCTTTAATTTTTCTTTGTTCAGCCAGTGATTGAGGATCAAGGTGATTAATCATGTCGGTATAACTGACAATGCCGACCAAGTTTTTCTGATCATCAATTAAGCATAAATGCTCAGTAGTTGAATCCCGCAAAGTCGCAAATGCATCAACTAACTTGCTAGAATGAGGGAGAGAGAGAACACGGGGCAGGCTTGCATCAACAAGCGACGTTGAAAAGTCTAATTCAGCTAACCTATACGTAATAACCATTTTAGCAGTGATGATGCGCAGGTCATTACCACCGGTGACAATCACATCATGAATATGGTGATCAGCCATCAATTGAACTGCATCACGGATGGATTTTTGTTGGTCAAGAGTTATCACATTCTGTGAAGCAATTGCTGAGATAGGCGTCAACAGCATAGGTTTTGTACCACTCGTTATTCTGTCATTGGCGTCAAAGTGTTCTAAAAGTATATATATTAGTTCAGTTATAGTGGCCAAACCATGAGCAATAAAGGTA
>SLCQ01000222.1 GCA_007125745.1 Nitrincola sp. | reverse complement strand
GGTCGATACGCGGATAGGCTAGCAAGCCACTCATAGTGACATAGGCACTGATGCCTAAGAGTAAGAGAACCACCAAGGAGCGAAGGTTACCGCTTCCTAGTAAAACCAGTGAGCGGGCTCCGCAAGCATTGGACAAATGCATCCCATAGCCGAACAGAATGCCGCCGCCAATCAACAATGGCCATGATGGTGAGCGTTGATGATAATGCGTTTGCGTCAGGTCAATTTCCAGCAGATGCTGTAATGCTTGACTGCCAATCAAAGCAACTGCCATGGCAAGCATAAAGGCATGAAGCTTAACGCTATCCCGATGTTGCCAGTGATTGAACAGGCCTCTATACAGACAAAAGCGGCTCCACTGAGCCGCCATACCATAGGCAATACCGAGAATAAAACCTATCCAGAGTACTGCTTGGATATGATCATCAAAAAATTCGATCATGGTTTAGAGTTTAGTACCCCAGGTGTCTTGTGAAATGGCATTGTACCAACCTACCGCATAGGCTGCTTCTGAGCGACGAATCATGTCGGGAGCATCTGAAGCACTTAATCCTCCAGCGCCCTCCACTGAGATGATTTGATTTTCCTGAACACGATAGACAGCGGCAACCGAGATGCCATAATCTGGATTAATGAGACTATAACAGGTATTTGCCCAAATAGGGTCTTGTGGAGAGATCCCTGCAAATGAGGCTACGATCGCACTGGCGGCGACTTTACCTTGTGCATTGGCTGCAAAGCCAGATTTTGGCATAGGTGAGGCAATAGTAGCATCACCCACAACGTAGATATCTTTCTGCTGTGTTGACTCAAATGTCACAGGGTCAACCGGAACCCAGCCAGATGCGTCTGTGACACCAGCCCTATCAGCGATAAAGCCTGCTTTCTGTGGTGGAATAACGTTGAGGGCGGCCGCTTGATGACGCGTACCAAACTCCGTTTCCACTTCTTTACGGTTTGCATCGACTCGCACAACGCGCCCGTCGTTCGATAAGCTCACCCATTCAATCATATCACCGTAATGCGCTTCCCATCCTGCGGTGAATAAACCTTGCTTGGAAAAGTTGTCTTTTCCATCCAGTATCAGTATCTTAGATCGTGGCTTATAGGTTTTTAAATAATGAGCCACTAGGCTAGCGCGCTCGTAGGGCCCCGGTGGGCAACGGAAAGGGTTGCCTGGCACAGACATAATGAAGGTGTCTCCATCAGCCATTGCTTCGAGCTGTTGTCTTAGTAGGAGTGTCTGTGGGCCTGCTTTCCAGGCATGAGGTGCTAAGGCAGAGGCGGCCTCATCATAGCCCTCAATAGCATTCCAACGCATGTCAATGCCCGGTGAGAGGAGGAGTTTATCATACTGAAGCGTTTGCCCGTCAGATAAGCTAACGCGCTTGGCTACTGGGTCTATATCTTGTGCTAAGGCATGCACGACCTTCACTCCATAGACCTGTGAAAGTTCGTCGTAAGAGTGACCAATAGAATCTAATGTGCGCTCTCCAGCTAAGACTAGATTGGAGAAAGGGCAAGTATAGAAGGTTTTATTAGGCTCAACGAGCGTAACATCGATGGCAGGATTTCCGCGTTTGATATATTTAGCGGCGGTTGCACCACCAAACCCACCACCAATGACCACCACACGACCCGCAGAGGCCTGAGATGTTCCGGTTGCTGTGCAGGCTGAAATAGCAGGAAATAGAGTTGCCAGTCCAAGACCTTTCAGTAGCTGGCGGCGAGAAGATGAAAAAAGTGGCTTGCGATCGCTCATCACTGGCATCCTTAGTCTTTGTTGATGTTGGCAAAATAATCAGCCAATGCAGACAGTTCTGCATCGGTAAACCCTTTAGCAATCCGATCCATTACGGTGGTATTAGGTTGCAACCCTTGCTTGAAAGCCAGTAGTTGAGCTTCTAATACTGTAGCTGGACGTCCTGCTATGGCGGGAATAGCTCCTGCCAGCTGCCCATCGGTGCCATGGCAGTTTGCACAGGTGCCTGCCATCAAACTGACTTGTGCTTGGGGTATTTCATCAGCGTGCACTATGGACGCCATGCCAACAAAAAAGGTTGCCAGTAACAGCTTATGCAAAGAATGTTTGTGAGGTAATATACTGCGACTCATTATATTTCCAGCCATGTAATGGTTTGTTCAAGTGAGAGGACAGTATCATCTTTTGAAATTAGATCAAAAGAATAAAATATTAAATTTTAATTCTATTTGGTTATATTGAGTTGATCTTTTCAAAGGCTTAAGGGGTATTCGATGTTTAAGAAAAGCGCCATGGTGTTATTTTCACTCCTGCTAATGGCGGGTTGTAATGATGCGAATGTAAAGCAAAATGGATCAGCACCAGAGAAGGTGAATGATGATCCGCACTCTAGTGAAGGTCGTGCGGAGATTGCGGCACAACTTCTTGGCGATGAACCTATTGAGCCATTCCAAGTCACTCAAGGAGATATGTCCGGCAGTCTTCAAGCTCAACTTGATCAACTCAGTGGTCGTTTAACCCTAGTGCAAGAGCAGGTGATTCAAATACGCTCTTTGTCTCAGCAGTTACTTGAGCAAAGCCAGATGAATTCGGATCAACTACAAGCGATGCAAAGCGGTCAGGAAGCGATACACCAGCAGCCTAGTGTGGCGGGCTTTGAAGAAGACATGTCCAGTAGCTCCTTAGATCAAGTGGTACAAGACATTGACCAGGCTGTTGCACAACTCCTATCTGCGATGAGTATGCAGTCTCCTCAAGCAGGGGAAGTGACCGGGCCTTTTAGGGTGTCAACTGCCTACACACAACGTGGCTGGATTTTAATCCGCTACCATGCACAAACAGGTGAAACTTGGTTGGCCAATAATAATGACTGGACACGACTAAGAGATCCTGAAACCTTGCAACCCTCTAGCTATGAGGTTCAAGTACAACGTGCCGATCAAGACCGAAAAGGTTATGTTGCTGTACGAATTGACCGTCGAACCGGTCGAAGCTGGTGGTTAAGTGACGATACCTGGCAGGTGTTGAATTAATGATAGTGCACCGTTATGAAGATTTAATTCATCTATTCGATCAGTGTTTTTATGATGAATTTAATACCCGCTTAGTGAAAGGCGAAGATGAACCTATCTATCTGCCAGCAGATCAGCAACGTTCGTATCATGCCATTTATTTCGCACATGGCTTTTATAGCAGTGCCTTGCATGAGATCGCTCATTGGTTAATTGCAGGCCCCGAGAGAAGATTGATGGAGGATTTTGGCTACTGGTATCGTCCCGATGGCCGCACCGCATCTGAGCAAGCTGAATTCGAGCGTGTAGAGGTTAAACCTCAGGCAACTGAGTGGATTTTAGCCGAGGCGGCTGGTTTTAGGTTTCGTGTCAGCAGTGATAATCTCAATGGTCAAGCAACGGACAATGGGCCCTTTAAAGAGGCTGTTTATCAGCAAGTGGGTCAGTATGTCCTTCAGGGCTTACCAGAACGAACGGAGCGGTTAAGGTTGGCCCTGTGCCAATTTTACCAAACGCCCATTACTTTAGATTATTCTCGCTTTAACCCTGCTAGGATATAGAGATGAGAAACTTAACATAACAGACGAGCAGTTGGACGGCGGTTGAATCATCGGATCTGTTGGATTAATTGCATTATTGCGGTACGTATCGCGTGGGTTTTAAATCTTATAGAGTAGAGCCGGATCAAGACACCGGTCTGTTACCCCTGTGGTTTATCGATCGATATTTTCAAGATTACTTAGGTTTGGCAACTGAGAAAGAAGCCTGTTTGTAGATATACAGCCACTTCGACTCACGTCTGGGTGGCTGTAAAATGTGTTAGTTTAATGCTGGTGCTGATGGTTCATCGGCATAACATGCTGAACAGGGACATCTAACAAACGCTCAGAGCCATCTTCAAAATTAAGTGTCACTTCAACGGTGTCACCTTCCGCAAGTGGTTGAGTCAAACCTATCAGCATTACATGCAGTCCGCCAGGCTTTAACTCTGTGGTACCACCGGCTGGAATTTCAATCGCATCAATCTGACGCATCTGCATCACACCATCCACCTCTGTGTGAGTGTGCAACTCGGTCACTTCAGAGACATTGGAACTGGCTGATAAAATGCGCAGGGTTTCATCACTGCTGTTTTGAAGTGTCATAAACGCGGCGCTATTGGGTTGTCCAGGAGGCACTGCTCGTGCAAAGGGTTCATCAATTGTGATAGCGTCATGGGCAAAGCTGAGGGTGGAAAACATCAATGTACTGGCAAGTAATATTTTACGCATCGTAAAGGCTCCTATGGGGCTTAATTCAACAATTCTTGTAAGTGGCGCATTAAATCGTCTGGGGATGTACTGTGGGAAACCATGCCGGCTAAGTCGCCTTCGCGATCGATCAAGTACAGGCGGGAAGAGTGGTCTATTGCATATTCCATGGCAGAATCGCGCATCTCAACTCGGCGATAAAATGCGCCATACTGTTGAACCACTTCATCGATATCTGCCTTGTCGCCGGTTAGTCCTATGATTTGCGGCGAGAAAAAAGCCGCATAGCTCGCGAGATGCTCAAGCGTATCTCGTTCTGGATCAACACTAATAAACAGCCCTTGAACTTGCTCGCTTTGCTCTTCAGGCATATTGCGCAGGGCTTGCCCTAATACCGCTAAGGCCATAGGACAGATGTCAGGGCAGTAGGTATAGCCGATATAAAGTACGACAGGTTGTCCGTGAAAATCTGAAAGCGACACTGGGCCATCAATCGAGTTTAAGGTGAAATCCCCACCTAGATTGCCCCCTAGAATACGTTCTTCTGCTGGCTTGGGTTGCAGTTGAATATAGATCAACACAGTGATGACCAGTATAAAACTTAATCCAATTAGGTAGCGTATTGCTTTCATTGATAATCCTTTTTTAACGTGCGTCAAAATCAAACTCAGTTGAATACAGGTGTTCCTCGGTATCAACAAAAACGCTGGCGCGCCAGGTCATTTCGCCAGTGGTACACACCGCCAGCTCTGTCATACCACGCCAGATATGTGGTCGGCTATCATCTTGGGTTAAATGCACCTGGTTAATACCCATGTACATTTCAACACCTTGAAGGTCGAGCATCACTTGTCTGGCATCTATCTGTTGCAGACGAACTTCAACCTCAATGGGTATTAATGACTCTAAAGGACCCGGTGTCATACTTAATTGAAGTTGTTGATTGCCTCGAGAAGCAATACAAGCGCCTGTATGAAGATCGCAAGGTAACGGCGGTATTCGGATAGAGTCCGTTTGTTGCATCTCTTCAATCAGATCTCTTCCTAACAGCAAGGCGACAAGGGCGAGTGCTGTAAGGCCAATTAAGAACCACTGCTTATTGAGCGGTTGTTTAGGTGACTTAGATTCTGTGGGCACCTGTTCATCTGTCATAGCGAGGCCAGTTTACTGTGATTGATTTAATATGACGATGCGACACAGTGTCGCACCGTCATGGGGTGAAGGGTTACAGGCCTAAGAGATCTGCAACATAGTCTGCGTCCTTGTCACCTCGACCTGAGATATTGACAAGGATTGTTTGATCAGAGTTCAGTGTTGGCGCAGTACGAATGGCCCAGGCGACAGCATGAGAGCTTTCCAGCGCGGGAATGATGCCTTCGACACGTGACAGGGTAATAAATGCATCCAGACACTCTTGATCTGTAGCCGTATCGTATTGCACTCGACCAAGATCTTTCAGGTAAGCATGCTGTGGTCCGACACCCGGATAATCCAAACCTGACGCGATAGAGTGAACCGGCATCGGTTCACCCTCTTCGGTTTCCAGTACATAGCATTTCATGCCATGGATTTGACCCGGTTTTCCCAGTGTTAGGGTTGCTGAGTGTTTATCGGTATCTAACCCTTTGCCAGCAGGTTCAATGCCCACCATCTTAACCGCTTCATCCTCTAAGAATGCGGTAAATAAGCCGATCGCATTGCAACCGCCACCGACGCAGGCGGCAAGATAGTCAGGGAGTTTGCCGTGGCGTGATAAAAACTGTTCACGCGCTTCCATACCGATGATCGATTGAAAGTCACGTACCATTTTAGGAAAGGGGTGGGGACCAACAACAGAACCTATGGCATAAATAAAGTTTTGTGGATCTTTTAAGTATTCTTCAAAGGCGCTATCTACCGCATCTTTTAATGTGGCAGTCCCTCGGGTGACAGGAATGAGGTTGCACCCCAATATTTTCATTTTCACCACGTTGGGATGTTCTTTTTCGATATCGACTTGGCCCATATGAATTTCACAGGGAATACCGACCAGTGCACAGGCCGTCGCCAGTGCAACACCATGTTGTCCCGCGCCGGTTTCGGCGATCACTTTGGTTTTACCCATATATTTGGCTAACAGGGCTTCACCTAAGCAGTGATTGATTTTATGAGCGCCGGTGTGATTTAGGTCTTCACGCTTTAAATAGATTTGCGCACCACCCAGCTTTTCGCTTAAACGGCGAGCGTGAAAGATCGGGCTTGGACGGCCAATATAGTCGGCAAAGAGGGTTTTAAGTTCGTTTTGAAACGCTTCCGTTTGGCGAATTTCTTCATAGGCTTTGTCGATATCGTTCATCACCTGTTGCAACTCAGGTGGAATTATTTGACCGCCATACTCACCGAAATAGCCCTCGGCATCAGGCATTTCGGCATATTGAAAGTTACTCATACATTCTCCGTAAAGTGCAATTGTCACCGCGCTCATGAAAGCCATTTTTTAGCAAGTTGAGGCGCAACTTGGTTACATAGGTTTCTGCTTCGGTAATTGAGGACAGTACCGTATGACTGAACTCGCTATGATCATTGAGGCTGTTGCCCCAACTTTGGGTCAAAATCCAGTCACCGACCAGATCTTGATAGACGCTGACAGTAAAATAGTCAGCTTGTTTTTGCCAGCGTAATACCACAGGTTTTCTTCTGAACTAAATAGCTAAGGAATATGACCCTGAGACAGGGACGTTTTATAATGGCGCAAAATTGAGCCTGATTTTCAGGGTATTGTAAAGCATTGAAGGGGCGTTAAGTGCTATGAAGATTATTGCAGATGAAAATATTCCTGCGCTTGATCCTCTGTTTGGGCATTTAGGAAAGATTATACGGTTACCGGGCAGACAGATGTCACCCGAGCATCTGGTCGATGCGGATCTACTACTGGTCAGATCCATTACATCTGTCAATGCTGAATTGTTGCAAGGAAGCTCTGTCAGTTTCGTCGGCACAGCGACCATTGGTACAGATCATGTGGATCAAGTTGCTTTAACAGAGCAAGGGATTCACTTTGCCAGTGCACCGGGATGTAATGCTGATGCCGTTGCCGAATATGTGATCAGTGCATTGCTACATTTAGCTGAAGAAGCAGCTTTTTCATTGCTCGATAAAGTGGTCGGGATTGTGGGGGTCGGTAATGTGGGGAGTCGCTTGGCAAGACGCTTGGGTGCCTTAGGCGTAAAACTTCTACTGTGCGATCCGCCCAAAGTTGATGCTGATCCTTTGCTTGCTCACAGCTTTGTCAGTTTAGAGTATTTAATGGCGCATGCAGATGTTGTCACTCTGCATACACCGCTCACTCATGAAGGATCTCATCCCACGTATCATCTTGTAAATCAGCACAACTTAGCCTGTTTAAAGACCGATGCTATTTTAATCAATGCGGGTCGAGGACCCGTAGTTGATAATCAGGCACTCTTGGCGTTTAGTCAGCAAAGAAGCGATGTTACCTTGGTTCTGGATGTGTGGGAGGAGGAGCCTCTCGTTAACCGCGACTTAGCCAAGCGCGTAAAAATTGCTACACCGCATATTGCTGGCTACTCTTTGGAGGGGAAAATACGGGGTACTTGGATGCTTTATCAAGCCTATTGCCGTAAAGCTAACCTCCCAGTCAGCGTGAGCATTGATGATATTCTGCCGCGGCCAGAGGTCAGGTCGATGTACCTTTCGGAATCTGTGTCCCTATTAACGCCAGTTAAGTTGATGTACGATCCTTATCGGGATGATCGAGTATTTCGAAACAGCTTGAGTCATCTTGAAGCGAAACAAAAAGCACAGTTTGATCAGTTGCGAAAAAATTACCCTGTACGGCGGGAGTTTAGCGCACTTCAGTTATCAGGTTCTGATCGGTTAGATCAATTTAACGCACTGGGGTTTTCGGTGTCGGAGACATATTAAATCACCATGCAGTTAACGCCTTATTCGCCATCTAAAAAAACGAACCTGTCCTTAAAGGCTTCACAGGAGTTAACCTTGTCAAGCTTAAAGCCTCGACCGGGTGATCCTGTTCGACTGGAATTACGCCTCCCTAAAGCACGTTATTCGGTTCGTTTTATTGGTTTGCATGAACAGCAGGCGATTATGGTCAGCGCTCCTAAAACCCGTAAAACGCATTTAACTGAAGGTACAGTAATTCAAGTTAAACAGTTGATAGGGAATCGTCTGGTTAGTTATTCCTCACGTTTACTGAAAGCGCATACCGAGCCTTTTGGTTACTGGGTGATCTCCTACCCTAAACAGCTTGATATTCAAATTTTCCGAGAGCATACCCGTGTGCCAGTTCACTTATCGGTTCTGGTTGATAAAGGTGATTCTGATGTTCAACAGCCAGCCCGGGCAGTTTGTGTGGATATGAGCTTACAAGGAGTTTCTATCGAAGCACCCGTCGCATTAGCATCCGTCAATGACAAGATTTTTATTACGGCAAGAGTCTCTGTTGCGGGTATTGAACAGGTGATTTTAGCCAATGGTGTAGTTCGCAGTGTGATGCAAACGGAAAGTCAGATGATTAATGTCTTTCGCCATGGTGTAGAATTTGAAGGGCTGGATGATGAGATCGGATTAATTCTATCGGGTTATTTGTATCAGCAGTGGTTGTATGAGGCTGGAGAGCTGATTGAGCTTGAAAGGGTACAGAAGCGCTAAGGGCTTATATAAACGCTAAGGGCTTATATAAAAAAACACCCCGACAGTGCGGGGTGTGATCTAAGCAGTTAGCAATTACTTGCCAAAGCTCTGCATTTCAGACATTACAGTCTTGCTTGCTTCAGTTGCTAAAGCAGTGAATGCTTCGCCCTGTTCTTTTAGCAAGTTGTACAAAGAAGTGTTTGCTTCAGTGTTGAACTTGATCACTTCTTCTGGAGTCTTTAGGCTTTTCGCTTTTTCAGCTTCAGTTTTGAAGAAAGCAACTAGCTCTTCACCAGACTTCTTCTGAAGTTCAACAGTTTTGCTTAAAGTTTCAGTTTGTAGCGCGATTAGGCTTTTAACGGCTTCAACAGGCTTCTGGAAATCAACTGTGTTAGTCATGTGTGTGTCTCCTAAGTTTTTAAATTACCAATGCAGGGCTTTCGGTTTTTTGTTGCACTGCACAATAATTCAAAGTATATAGATCTCAGAGATGATGTCAAGCTTTTTGTTGCATTGCACAATAATTATTTGTTTGCTCTAATTCTATATAAAAACAATAGGTTAGAATTCTTTTGTTTCGCCATTCCAAATTATTTTTCCGCATTGGCTTAAATCGTAACCCTTTAGGTGTTGGGCTGTTTGAACGCCTTCGGGGTCTTGAAGCCACTCAAACAAGTGCTGTAGCAACGAACGAAAAAATACGGGTCTCGGTAAGACTAACTCAAAGGCTTCCTGATAGATGGGTACAAAGGTTAGGCCGTACTCCGATGCTGCTGATTCGGTGCCAGGGCCTATATCGGCAATATCACGCACAATAGCGGATGCTACCTCAGACTCAGATAAGGCTCGGTAGCAGGCATTGAGTTTTTCAAAAGGAATCTGTTGTTGTAGCAACCAATCTTTTAAAAAGCGTTGTGATCCGGCGCCTTCTTGCCGAATGACCCATCGCTTTTCGAGCATCTCTTGAGCATCCGATAGCAAAGTAGATGAGTCATTTGTTCGCATCATTAAGCCTTGTTGACGCTTGTACAAATGTACCAGCACCCAATGGCGTGATCCTGCATACTGACGAATCAGTGCTGGATGTCTAAGCTGGCTTTCATCCGCTTTGCCCCAATGAACTGCGCAACAGTCGACTAAGCCTTGTGCCAGGAGCGATAACCCTGCTTGCGTACCCGTTGGCATGTAGCTATAGAGCGCTTGATGTTGTTGCTGTTGCATTAATCGTAACAGGCCTGCGCGAAGCAAGGGATCATCACTGCCCGATAACAGGAGCCGATCGCTTAGCACGCCGTGATGGCTTGACTCTAAAAGCCAGCAATCAATAAGTTTACGTGGAAAAAGCCACTTACCCGTCACCTTGGTGGCTGGAAGGTGGCCATCACTGGCCAGTTGGTAAACCTTTTTTTCATTAAGATGTAGATAAAGTGCCGCTTCTTTGACGGTCATATAGGGATTAGTGTCATTCATCTGAGCCCCTCCGCTTGATCGACTTGGATAGGGGGGTTGGTTTAGCATCCAGTATTAATCGATCCTGGCCACTAAAGACTAAAAAGTGCTTTCCTTTTGCACGGGCCAGCATCAGAATCCCCAACTTTTCGGCAATTTCTAAGCCCATTTCGGTAGCGCCGGAGCGTGACAACAGGACGCTAATACCCATGTGTGCCGCTTTTATCACCATTTCAGATGTTAAGCGTCCGGTGGTGTAAAAGATCTTGCCATCACTGTTGATACCCTCTAACCAAAGCCTGCCTGCAAGCGTGTCAACAGCATTATGGCGTCCAATATCTTCACAGAAGCTCAGCACTTCACCTGATGGGGTGCAGATAGCACATCCATGCACAGCGCCTGCATGTTTATAGGTTTCGTTGAAACTGCTCAAGGCATTGAGTAAGGCATAGACTTGAGATTGTTTTATTGACCATGAAGAGAGTGTTATCTGCCCCAGCTTTTCCATTTGGTCCCCAAACACAGTGCCTTGCCCACATCCCGTCGTTACCGTTCGTTTCGATAAGCGTTGTTCAAGATCTTTGGGCATATGGTTCGTGACCACCGCTGCAGATTCGACCTCCCAGTCCACTTGAATAGCCAGCAAACTATTGAGCTCCTCTATTAAGCCTTGATTTCGAAGGTAGCCCAATACCAGGGCTTCAGGGTCTTCACCGAGTGTCATTAAGGTGACGATTTCTCGCTTGTTCAAATAGAGAGTTAAGGGGCGTTCGCATGCTAAGGCTTTTTCAGACCATTCACCTTGTTCATTCATCACGCGAGTTAAGCGTGTGAGTGGGGCTTTCGCTTGTGATAACACCAGATTGGGATTGCGTGGCATGGGATATCCTTAAACGATCTTTTCAATAAAATAACAGCAACAATTGTACCAATCTCGTTGCAACTCGCCGAATCATCTTACTCAGTCATTGACTCCCTGAGAGAGTGATATTCTTGCGTCATTTTGTCTTGGTTTGATGAGTAACTGGTTCAAATTGTCCCATAACCTATAGGGCTATAGAGGTATTAATCGGGTTAGTCATGCCGCATCGTGTTGCTTTCTTAAAGTGGCACCTGATCATTTCAGAACGGCTCATTAATTGCATTAATCAGTTGTTGAACAAATGATGGGGATATAACGATGCTTCAAAAAGGTGTAGTCATGGATTCGCATTCAGCTGTTAAGGGGCCAGCGTTGGATAGCTGGTCGCTATGGGTTTGCTTAAATAAACAAGAAACACTTTCTCGCGGTTGGCCGTCGATTAATTGGGAGGTTGCTGAAATTACACAGCAACCCAATCGACAGGATGCTGTTGCGCTATGGTTACTATTGCATCGGGATGAGCGCATGGCTTACCGGTTTAATCTGAGTGCTGAAGAGCCAAGACTTTTTGTTGTCTGTGAAGATATCACCCCAGAAGAAAGAGTACCTCGTAAGCTCACGCTAGCACAGGATGTGGCCGCTGATTACATGGATGCAGGTCAACCTGTTCATAGTGTTCCAATGCCAGCTGCCATTAAAGTCTGGTTGGAGCACTTTATGTCGCATCATGGGGAGGTAGAGGACCCTCGTGCAGGAAAGAGGCGTTTAAGAACCCAGGCGGCTAAGGGGGCTTCACATGAGTGAGGGTTTCTTAAATCGCTGGTCTCGATTGAAGCGTTCTGAATCAGATGCTTCGTTAGACAGATCGGAAGCGTCTCAAGCCGACTTGAAAGATAAAAAGCATTTTGAAACTGTATCAGAAAAGGATTTAACAAATGATGAACCTGAAACGCTGACGTCAGCATCGGCGGAAGAGCTAGTGGAAGATGATTTGAATCAGGAAGAACCTTTATTAAGTGATGAGGATATGCCTGATTTGACGACCATTCATGCTGGTAGCGATATGTCGATGTTTTTCTCAAAAGGAGTGTCGGCATCGCTTCGTCGCCAAGCTCTGAGAAAGTTTTTTCATCAGCCTGAATTTAACGTGCGTGATCCTCTGGATGATTATGCGCTGGACTACTCACAACCGAAAAAGCTGGTATTAGATGTGGGTGATAAGGTTCGTGGTTGGGCGCAACAGCAGATGGACGATGCGATGCAACAGGCGAAAGATGCCTTGCTTGAGACATCCGACTCTTCTGTAGAAAAGGAGTCCAGTCTTGATGCATCGGATACGACTAAAGTTGATGAGTCACATCAGGACGGGAAAAATGAATCAGCCTAGACAAAATGTCCCTATGAAAAGTGTATTAAATAAATCACTTGGTTTTTAGGGGTTAATTTTCCCCTTTCTCGCATTAAAAGTTGGCGTTCAAATTGCAAACTTTTACTCATATAACAAATTAATGCTCATCCACCTTGCATGCAGGTGAGCTGAGAGAGAGTCAATGAAACCCAATAGTCAAATAGAACAGAGCGTGTTTAGCGCCTCACCTGAAACCAATGCGCGTGCGCGTCAGCAGGCGCTGAATGCCATGCCTCCCCAGATCGCTATGCAGGATGGGGTGATTAACTACCGAAGTCGTGGGCATTTAGTGATCTTGGGACCTGAAGATCTCATTCGTTTGGTGGCTGATCAGATCCAAGGGCTCAATAGCATTACCTTAGTGGTGATGGGAAATGTCAGTTCTCAAGACGATGAACATCTTGAAAAGGCGATGCAGGCATCAGCGCAACTGACACCGATCTATCTTCCATTTTCTACTTTGTCCGGCTGGTTAGGAGAGTTTTCTTTAACCCTGAAGGCGCCCAATGGTGATGAGATTAATCCGGCAGAAGTCAGTACGGGACAGTCCCACTTTGACCTGGTGCTTGATCTTAATGAAACGCCTGTCATCAGTTCTGAACTATCACCACCAGGCTACTTCCATGTAGGTACGACCCACGAGCGTCTTGCCGAAGCTTTAGATCAACTCAATGGCATGATTGGCGAGTTCGAAAAACCCGCTTATATTCAGGTTAATCATGACATTTGTGCACATGCGGATCGAGGCAATCTTGGCTGTACGCGTTGTTTAGATGTCTGTCCAGCCGATGCGATCTCAACCCGAATCGACACGCTAACACATGACCCGCAAATAGATATCAATGTAAACCTTTGTCATGGTGCGGGCAGTTGTTCTTCGGCTTGTCCGACAGGTGCGTTAACTTTCATGGCCCCCGGGCCACAGCGCTGGTTAGATCAGCTTCGACTGTGTTTGGATAGCTACGCACAGCAAGGTGGGGAGCACCCTGCTGTTCTGTTTCATGCCGAGCAAACATCTGTTGCGCTGGATGATCTTCCCAGCCATCTGCTTCCATTTTCCTTGGAAGAGGTTGCGACTCTGGGTGCCGAGATCTGGCTATCAGTTCTCGTGCATGGAGCAGGCTATGTGGCGCTGTTAATTGATGAACAAACACCACCCAGCTTGAAAGCGTTACTTGAAAATGAAGTGGCGTTAACGGGCAGATTATTAGAAGCCTTAGGCCATCCTGCTCAACGCTTAAGTCTGATTCATGCCACGTCGATGGATCAAGAGATTGCAAAGCTCGAAGCAGATTTAACAGAGTGGTTTGGTTTGCCTGCGGGTCCTGCATACCCGTATCAAGGTAAACGAACAACATTAAATCAAGCATTTGATCTACTGTATCAACAGGGTGCGGCCAGTGATGATCCTGTTTCCCTTCCTAAGGGCAGTCCATATGGTCAAGTGATCGTCAACAGTGATGACTGTACTCTGTGTATGAGCTGTGTATCCATCTGTCCAACGGCGGCTTTAACAAGCGCAAATGATGCACCTGTACTCTCTTTTTTAGAGGGTGATTGTGTTCAGTGTGGACTCTGCGAAAACAGTTGTCCAGAAAAAGCGATTTCGTTGGAGTCACGTTTTTCACCTGCCTCTGGCATCCGAACCGAATCCAAGGTGATGAAGCAGGAAGACCCTTTTCATTGTATTAGTTGTGGCAAGGCCTTCGCGACCCAAAGCACTATCGAAAAAATCTCACAAAAGCTGGAAGCGCACCCCTATTTTCAAGGGGAAGCGGCGAAGCGCTTAAAAATGTGTGACGACTGTCGTGTGCGAGATAGTTATCGAGAGCTGGCCGCTGATCCCACGGCTCAGTTGCGTCTATAAGGAATCGAGATGAATAGTTTACAACCCGCTCAGACCATGACCGATGAAGATGCCATGCGTGCTGACATCTATGCATTGTTAGCCTCCTTATGTCGTTCTCACCCCTCATCGGAATTGTTGCATTTTTTAACCTCGATTGAGTTGGATAGCCATGCTGTGAACAGCATGGCCAAGTCCTGGGAGTTTTTACGCTTAGCGGCAGAAAGAGCAGAGCCGCAAGCGGTTGAAGAAGAATATTGCACACTGTTTATCGGCATCACACAGGGAGAGATAACGCCGTTTGCATCTTGGTATTTGACCGGGTCATTAATGGAAGCACCCTTAATAGAACTACGTCATGACCTAGAACTTTTGGGCTTTTCCCGACAGGACGACGTGAAAGAACCTGAAGATCATATTGCTGTGTTGCTTGAAGTCATGAGTGAAATGATACAGCAAGGTGCCAGTCGTGAACGTCAAGCAGTGTTTTATCAAAGACATATTGATGCGTGGGCGAAACAGCTTTTTGCTGATATGACTCAGGCATCAAGTGCTGTGTTTTACAGCGCAGTAGGCATGTTGGGCGAAGCCTTTTTGACCATCGAAAGCCTTAACTTACAAAAACGAGTAGACGCCGTTCAAAGCGTACATCTGAGAGGGTGAGGAGAGCTGTTATGAATAACAAACAACAAAACAAAGAGCAGGTGAGTGCATCACGCAGACAATTTCTGCGAGGTGCGGCTGTGGTTTCTGCGGCAGGACTGGCAACGTCTGTTAGTCATGCTGTGGCCGATACACCTGCGGCGCCTGTGACGCCAACTGAGTCTGAACAAGGTTATCATGAAACCGATCATATTCGAGCTTATTACGCCAGTTGTCGCTGATGCGGACTGTCAAACACTCTGATTCCTAAGGAGAAAAAGATGCGTCTGAATAAAAAAGTCAGTGATTCATCACTGGAGAACACACACAATCGCCTCGGTGTAAGTCGTCGAGGTTTTTTGAAAGGTACCACCGTTGCGGCAGGGGGGATTGCGGCAACAGGACTGTTAGGTCAGTCGATGGTACGCCCTGTTGAAGCGGCAACGCCCAAGTCTTCAGCGCCCGTTGAGGTTAAGCGAACCATCTGTACTCACTGCTCGGTGGGTTGTGGTGTCTATGCACATGTTCAAAATGGCGTATGGACCTATCAAGAACCCGCATTTGATAACCCGATTAACCGAGGTGCGCACTGTGCCAAGGGTGCCGCATTGCGTTATCACGGCCACAGTACTCGCCGCTTAAAATACCCCATGAAACTGGAAGGGGGTAAGTGGAAACGCTTGAGCTGGGAACAAGCGATCAATGAAGTGGGTGATAAAATTGAGCAGATTCGTGGTGAATCGGGTCCCGATTCAGTGTTCTGGTTGGGTTCTGCGAAGTTTAATAACGAACAGGCCTACTTATTCCGAAAAATGGTTTCACTATGGGGAACAAATAACGTTGAACACCAAGCACGTATTTGTCACTCCACTACCGTAGCAGGGGTTGCTAACACTTGGGGCTATGGTGCGATGACCAACAGCTACAATGACATGCAAAACTCTAAGTCTATGCTGTTTATCGGTTCCAATGCGGCGGAAGCGCATCCGGTATCACTGCAACATGTGTTGATTGCCAAAGAGCGTAACAATTGCAAGATTGTCGTCGCTGATCCCCGCTTTACTCGTACTGCCGCTCATGCGACCCAGTATGTCCGTATCCGTCCAGGCTCAGATGTTGCCTATGTTTGGGGTCTGTTGTGGCACATTTTTGAAAATGGTTGGGAAGACAGACAGTACCTGGCACAGCGTGTATATGGTATGGATAAAATCCGTGAAGAGGTAAGGCAGTTCCCTCCATCGGTTGTGGAAGATATTACCGGTGTGGACGAAGCTACCATGTATCACACGGCTAAATTACTTTCAGATCATCGCCCAGGCTGTATTGTTTGGTGCATGGGTGGTACTCAGCATACTACCGGTAATAACAACACGCGTGCTTACTGTATTCTTGAGCTAGCGCTAGGGAATATTGGTAAAGAAGGCGGTGGTGCGAATATTTTCCGTGGCCATGACAATGTTCAGGGCGCTACGGATTTTGGTGTCTTGTCTGATTCTTTACCAGGTTACTATGGCTTGGCAGAGGGTTCATGGCGCCACTGGGCGGGTGTTTGGGATGTCGATTACGATTGGATCGTTAATCGCTTTGATCAAACCGAATACCGTGGCGGAAAGCCCATGAATACCAATGGTATCACGGTATCTCGTTGGGTCGACGGTGTTTTAGAAGACAAAGAAAAAATGGCACAAAATGATAACATTCGTGCCATGTTCTATTGGGGCCATGCCGTGAACTCGCAAACGCGAGGCCCAGAAATGCGTGAAGCGATGAAAAAGCTGGATATGATGGTCATTGTCGATCCTTATCCAACGGTTGCATCCGTTATGAATGATCGTACGGATGGCGTCTATCTTCTGCCTGCATGTACCCAATTTGAGACTTATGGATCAGTGACCGCTTCGAACCGTTCAATTCAGTGGCGTGATAAAGTGATTGAGCCTCATTTTGAGTCAAAACCTGATCATGAAATCATGTACTTACTGGCTAAAAAAGTCGGTATTGCTGATCAAGTCTTCAAGAATATTCAGGTGAATGGTGATGAGCCACTGATCGAAGATATTGTTCGAGAGTATAACCGAGGCATGTGGACCATCGGCTACACAGGCCAAAGTCCAGAGCGCTTAAAGTACCATCAACAGAATTGGCATGCGTTTGACTTTACATCATTGCGTGCAGTGGGTACGGATGCACATGGTGAATTCTATGGTCTACCTTGGCCCTGCTGGGGGACTCCAGAAATGGGCCACCCAGGAACTCACGTGCTCTATGACACCAGCTTACCTGTTAAAGATGGTGGTTTAGGTTTCCGTGCTAATTTTGGAGTTGAACGTAATGGTGAAACCTTATTAGCAGAGGGTTCAGCGCCTGTAGGTAATGAGATAGGCGATGGTCATCCAGAGTTTACCGCCAATATGCTTAAGCAATTGGGTTGGTGGGATGATTTAACCGATGCTGAAAAAGTTGCCGCTGAAGGTAAAGATTGGAAAACCGATCTCTCTGGTGGTATCCAGCGCGTTGCCATCAAGCATGGTTGTGCGCCTTTCGGTAACGGTAAAGCCCGTACTATTGTATGGACTTTCCCAGACGAAATACCCAAGCATCGTGAACCCTTGTATACCACGCGTCGTGACTTGGTTGAAAAATACCCGACTTGGGATGATTTCGAATCCTTATATCGTATGCCGACGCTATACAAATCGATTCAGGAAAGAGATACATCAGCAGAGTTCCCCATCATTCTTACGTCTGGTCGTTTGGTTGAATATGAAGGTGGCGGTGATGAGACACGATCAAATCCTTGGTTAGCAGAACTGCAACAGCATATGTTTGTGGAGATCAATCCATTCAACGCCAACACCCTTCGTATTGCTGATGGTGATGATGTATGGGTTTACGGCCCTGAAGGTGGACGTGTTCGCGTGAAAGCACTGGTCACTAACCGTGTAGATCGCGATGTTGCCTTCATGCCTTTCCACTTTGGTGGTGAGTTTCAGGGTGAAGATCTACGTAGTCGTTATCCTGAAACCAGTGATCCCTATGTGCTGGGTGAAGCAGTCAATACTGTGACTACCTATGGCTATGATCCTGTAACGATTATGCAGGAAACCAAGTGTACTGTGTGCCGTATCGAAAAAGCGGCCTGAACCCATAGAACATAATGCGGGACACTGGCCGGGAGGTCAGCGTCCATGAGGAGAAGATCCATGGCTCGTATGAAATTTTTATGTGACTCAGAGCGCTGCATCGAATGTAACGGCTGTGTCACGGCATGTAAAAACGCCAATGAAACCGAATGGGGAATCCAGCGTCGGCGTGTGGTGACACTGGATGATGGCGAAATAGGGAAAGAAGTGTCTATCTCTGTCGCCTGTATGCATTGTTCAGATGCGCCTTGTATGGCGGTCTGCCCGACCGATTGCTTTTACCCGACAGAAGATGGCTTGATTCTGCACAATAAAGACACCTGTATCGGTTGTGGTTACTGCTTATACGCTTGCCCATTTGGTGCACCACAGTTCCCTAAACAGGGTGCTTTTGGCGCACGCGGTAAGATGGATAAGTGTACATTCTGCGCCGGAGGTCCTGAAGAAGATCCCGTCATTGAAGAGCAAAAATACGGTGCAAATCGTCTACGTGAAGGGAAATTGCCTTTGTGTGCGGAAATGTGCTCAACCAAAGCACTATTAGCGGGTGATGCGGCCGATGTGGCCGATATTTTCCGTGAGCGTGTGGTGTATCGTGGCCACCGTAACAGTGCATGGAGCTCAGTAGAGCATGAAGCCTCTGATGCTGAGCAATTGGCTAAAAGTGCCGCTGATTTGGCCTATGATGCAACGCAGAGTGTATAACGATGATGGTGAAACAGTCTGGGCATAACCATAGCGCTTGGATGATTCTGTTACTGGTCGTGCTGATGGCATTACCAGTAACAGCCTTCGCTCAAGAAAGTGCTGATGCGCGTCGTGAAGCCTTTCAATCTATGCCGGGTACACAGCCAGACTTTTGGCGTGATGCCATGCAGGGTGTCAGTGGACGGACTCAATCAAACAGTCCAGGCGCAGATACCCTAATTATGATTGAAGGTGAGCGTTGGAGAGAGATTCGTAATCAATGGATTTCTCCTGGAGGTGCGATTGCGTTAGGTGGAAGCTTGGCGGCCATTACGCTTTTTTATCTGCTGGTTGGGCAAGTGAAACTAGTGCACCCTAGAACAGGCAAGCGGATAGAGCGTTGGACGCGCTGGGATAGAGCTATCCATTGGTATGTTGCCAGTCTATTTATTATTCTGGGTATCACGGGTTTATCTATTCTCTATGCTAAATGGTTCTTAATGCCTATTTTGCCAACCAGTGTCTGGGGTAGCGTGATGAATGCGGCAAAAAACATTCATAACTATCTAGGACCTTTGTTTGCACTGGGTGTGTTAGCGATGATTGTGAAATGGTTTAAACACAACTTTTTCACCATGGTTGACCTAAAATGGTTTGCTAAAGGGGGCGGTATAGTGGGTAAAGCACACCCCTCTGCAGGCTATTTGAATGGTGGCGAAAAAGTGTGGTACTGGGTCATTGTCACGGTTGGATTAACAGTGGTGGTGTCTGGTTTGGTGCTTGATTTTCCAAACTTTGGACAAACGCGTGAAACCATGCAACTGTTTTTAATCATCCATGCTGTAGCGTCACTTATATTGATGGCGGCAGCCTTTGGTCATATCTATATTGGTACTCTGGGTACAGAGGGTGCTTTCGAAGGAATGAAAACCGGATATGTGGATGAGTCCTGGGCTAAACAGCATCATGACCTTTGGTATGAAGAGGTTAAACATAAAAGTAAACAGTAATCTGCACCACAGATAAGCAGGATAATACTGCAGGATCATAACAGCCATGTTTCTCACCCAACATGGCTGTTTCTTTTTAAGCGCTTGCTTAAAAAAAACTGTTATCTCTTTTTTCTGTATAGTGAATCGCTATAATCAAAACAACAATTAGATTGCCTCTTTAAGGAGCTTCCTCGATGAAACCTATAGATACCTCTACGCAAACAGAAATTGAAGCCGCAACCTTTCGCCGTTTACTGCAACACCTTGATAATCATAAAGAGGTGCAAAATATTGATTTGATGATTTTGGCTGATTTTTGTCGTAACTGCTTAGCCAAGTGGATGATGGCATCCGCTGAAGAACAAGGGGTTACATTAAGTTACGATGAGGCGCGTGAAGCAGTCTATGGTATGCCCTATGAGCAATGGAAAGATCTCTATCAGCAACCGGCCACTGAAGAACAGTTGGCGGCATTTGCACAGCGTGAAGCCGCTAAAAAAGGTGCTTCATCATGAGTAATGCAATCGCATTAAATATTGCTGTGCTAACCCTGTCTGATACGCGCACTTTAGCAGAAGATCGTTCGGGTGATACTTTGGTATCTTTGCTGGAGCAGTCTGGGCATCAGGTCGCCGCACGAGATATCATTCCAGACGACGTCTACAAAATGCGCGCTGTTGTCAGTCAGTGGATTGCTGATCCAAATATTCACGTTGTATTGACGACGGGTGGGACTGGCTTTGCGGGTCGGGATTCAACACCGGAAGCGATGCGACCCTTATTTGATACCGAAATTGAAGGATTTGGAGAAACCTTTAGGCAGGTTTCGTATCAAGAGATCGGCTCATCGACTATTCAGTCTCGGGCTTTAGCAGGCTTGGCTAACCGTACAGCCATTTTCTGTCTACCTGGCTCTACAGGTGCGTGTCGAACAGCTTGGAAACATCTTTTACAAGAACAGCTTGATAGCCGACATCGCCCGTGTAATTTTGTCGGTATTTTATTACATGGAAAACAGCTTCATAGCTGAGATGTTGGATATTCACTTGATCACCTGTCAGGAAAAATCATGCAGAGTTCACTGATTCCCGTTGAAAGTGCCTTGGAGCAGATGCTTGAGATGGCGACTAAGCCACCTAGGGTTGAGTCTGTAGCCTTGACTCAAGCGGCTGGACGCGTATTGGCTGAGGATCTCTTCTCGTCTATCAATGTTCCTCCTGCTGATAATAGTTCTATGGATGGTTATGCGTTGCGTTATAGCGACCGCTTAGCGCCTTTGCCCGTGAGTCAGCGTGTGGCCGCGGGTCACCCACCCACACCGCTGAAGCCAGGCACCTGTGCACGTATCTTTACTGGAGGAGAGATTCCTGATGGTGCTGATTTAGTCGTGATGCAGGAAGCTGTTACCATGACCGCTTTTGATGATGTGGTGGTACCCGACTCCATCAAGCAAGGGCAAAATATTCGTCCTGCCGGTCAGGATATCCGCAAGGGCGACCTGATCATTTCTGCCGGTACTCGTTTGGATTACCGTCACTTGGCCTTAATTGCCAGTATCGGTGTCCCGATGATCAAGGTTTATTGTCCTGTTAAAGTCGCTATCCTATCAACGGGAGATGAGCTGGTGATGCCTGGTAACTGTTTGGCACCGGGGCAAATATACAACTCTAATCGTTATTTATTACAAGGGTTTATTGAGTCTTTACAGGCTGAAATGGTGAGCTTTGTGCAGGTTTCGGATAGCTATGATGTCACCCTAAGTGCACTGAAAAAAGCTTCTGAGCAGGCTGACCTTATCCTCTCTACGGGAGGTGTTTCAGTCGGTGAAGAGGACCACGTTAAACCCGCAGTGGAAGCGTTAGGTAAGCTTTCATTGTGGCGTTTAGCCATGAAGCCGGGAAAACCACTGGCGTTCGGGAAGATTGATCAAGCTCTGTTTCTCGGTTTGCCGGGCAACCCGGTTTCTTCTTTTGTGGGGGCGCATATTTTTGTTGCGCCTCTCCTAGCCAAGCTATCAGGCCTACAGAGATCATCAACAGAAAAACTGACCGGTGTAGTCAACTTTTCAGCATCGACTCAAGTTCGCCAAGAATACCTTCGCGTGAGGGCTGTCTGGAAAGATGGTCAATGGCAACTTGATCTTCACCCTAACCAAAATTCAGGCGTGCTTTCTTCAGTTGTTAAGTGTAATGCCTTAGCGATTATGCCGCCTCGTACTGAGGTTTCACCGGGAGATCATTTAGATTTCTGGCTCTATTAGCCTAATGACTTAATGGTGTCACTATGCTACCCCCAGACCT
>SLCQ01000058.1 GCA_007125745.1 Nitrincola sp. | reverse complement strand
CGTTCGTTGCGCCAAGCCGCTTTTATGACGGTTTCTATCGCTACGACTGCTGGTTTTGGTACCGGTGATTTTGCCTACTGGCCTGTTATGCTACCTTTTATGTTGTTTGTCACAGCCTTTATCGGCGGCTGTGTTGGTTCAACCGGTGGCGGTATGAAAGTAATTCGTATCTTGTTAATACTCAAACAAGGGCATCGAGAACTGAAGCGCTTGATTCATCCTAATGCCGTGTTTCCAGTAAAGGTTGGAGGTCGCCCTATACCGGATAAAGTACTTCAAGCAGTTTGGGGGTTCTTCTCTGTTTATCTACTTGTATTTGTCATCATGATGATCGTGTTAATGGGCACTGGACTGGATCAGGTCACTGCTTGGTCTGCAGTCGGCGCAACGATTACAAACCTTGGACCAGGACTGGGTGAAGTTGCTGAAAACTTTGGGGGCATTAATGACACTGCCAAGTGGATATTATGTTTTTCCATGCTACTTGGCCGGCTAGAAGTCTTTACCTTATTAGTTCTCTTCACCCCGACATTTTGGCGGCGATAGTTAAATTCCTAACCTCTGAATCTAGTTAATTTTTTATATACCTTAATATATTTTCTTGGCCCCTTCTGGACGCGTATTAAAGCGTTTATATTCCCATTGATATTGTTCCGGTAGGGCATTGACACACTCCTCTACAGAACGATTCATCGCCTGTGTCGCCACGTTTATATCTTTAGAGTTGATCTCTTTTTCGGCTTCGACAAAGTGAATATGAAACCCTTGTGCATTTGGCAAACGCTCTGCATAACCACAGACCACCTTTGCTCCCGTTTGCGAAGCTAATTGCGGTAGTAGCTTCATCGTCAACGCCGGAATATTGAAAAAGTCTGCAAAGATACCACCCTCTATCTCTGGTTCTTGATCGGGTAGTATTCCAACCATTTCTCCTCGCTTTAATGCTTTCATTACCTTTCTAACGCCTTGTACATTAGCCGGTGCCATCTCTGTACCCAGTCGTGCTCTCATTCGTTTAATTAGGTTATCTAGTTGCTTTTGTTTAGGTGGCTTATACATAGCGGTAAACTTATATTGATTTGATAAGTACAGATTTAACACCTCCCAATTCCCTAAATGAGGCGCAATCAGAATCACCCCTTTTCCTTCACTAATGCCCTGTTTGATAATAACTTCATTATCCACTTTCACTATTTTCTTTAGTGTTCTGTTAACAGGCCACAACCATGACATACCCATTTCGGATACTGAGTAGCCTGTTTGCCTTAAACTTTCTTCTATTAAACTTTGTTGCTCATCTGCAGATAAGGATGGATAGCAGTGTTCAATATTTCTCTGGGTAATATGGTAAAGCTTGTTTTTCTCGCCTTGCTTAATGATGCGTTGCCCCAAGTAGCTACCAAATGCTTGCGCCCATTTAAGTGGTAATAGTGCTAATAAGCCCATGGCAACAATGGCCATAAATCCTTTAATATTTCTCACTGATATTTTACCTATCTATTTTTTACCGATTATAACCGATTCATCCATCAAGATTCTGGCTCAGATAGACGATCTCACTTCGCTGTTGATGTATAATTCTGGCTTTATTTTGATCATTCTATTATTAAGGTGATTTACGTGACTGACAAGGCAACGACAGACGTTAGCACATTTCAGGGTTTAATCCTTGCCCTACAACAGTACTGGGGCGATCTTGGCTGTGTAATTGTCCAGCCTTTAGACCTTGAAGTCGGTGCAGGGACTTTCCATCCAGCAACTTTTTTACGCTCAATCGGGCCCGAATCTTGGCGCTCTGCTTATGTACAGCCCAGTAGACGTCCTACAGATGGTCGTTACGGTGAAAACCCTAACCGCTTGCAACATTACTATCAATTCCAGGTTGTTCTCAAACCCTCTCCTGATAATCTTCAAGAGCTGTTTTTAGGCTCGTTAAAGCATATTGGTATTGATCCTCTGGTCCACGACATTCGATTTGTTGAAGATAACTGGGAATCTCCTACATTGGGCGCGTGGGGCCTTGGTTGGGAAATTTGGTTAAATGGTATGGAAGTTACCCAATTTACTTATTTTCAACAAGCCGGTGGTCTAGAGTGCTACCCTGTAACAGGTGAGTTAACCTATGGGCTTGAGCGTATTGCGATGTACCTTCAAGAAGTCGATAGTGTATATGACCTCGTTTGGGCTAAACAGCCAGATGGAAGCGTTACAACTTATGGTGATGTGTTCCATCAAAATGAAGTTGAGATGTCCACCTACAACTTTGAACATGCTGATGTCCCTACCTTGTTTAGTAATTTCGATCATTACGAGCGCGAGTGCCAAAAGCTACTTGATGCTGAATTGCCATTACCTGCCTATGAAATGGTCCTTAAAGCATCCCACACCTTTAATTTGTTAGATTCACGTCATGCTATTTCTGTCACAGAACGCCAACGCTTTATTCTGCGTGTTCGAACCTTGGCTCGATTAGTGGCACATGCTTATTTCAATAAGCGTAAAGCCCTTGGTTTCCCACTCGCACCTGATCATTTGCGTGATGAAGTTTTAGCATCTTGTGAGGAGAAGAGCGCATGAGCACACAGCATTTTCTTGTCGAACTTGGTACTGAAGAACTTCCACCAACATCACTCATCACACTGGCAACTGCCTTTTCAGAGGGCATTGAAAAAGGCCTTCAGGAAGCCGGCCTAAGCTATTCCTCTGCAAAAGTACTAGCCTCACCAAGACGCTTAGCAGTCATCGTGTCAGACCTGCTTACTTCTCAGCCAGACCGAGAATTCGAAAAGCGCGGCCCTGCAACACAAGCGCCCAGCAAAGCTGTAGAAGGGTTTGCCCGTTCCTGTGGAGTTTCGGTTGATGCGTTGGAGCAACAAGAAGTGGGTAAAGGTCAATATTATATTTATAAGGGTATTGAGAAGGGTAAACCATCAACTGAACTTCTTCCCGATATTGTCTCAGAATCACTCAATCAGCTTCCGATTCCAAAACGTATGCGCTGGGGAGCAAGTCGAACTGAGTTTGTACGTCCTGTTCATTGGCTTGTTATGCTGTTAGGAGAGGAGGTTGTTCCATGCACGCTATTGGGATTAACCTCTGGTAGAAAAACCTACGGCCATCGTTTTCACTATCCTCATGCCATCGATCTTCTTTCAGCTAGCGAATATTCTCAAAAGCTAGTTAATCCTGGCAAAGTGATTGTTGATCTCGATGAACGTCGTGAAGTCATTCGCGCCCAAGTGCTTGCTGAAGCATCTAAATTAAATGCACAAGTTGTTATTGATGAAGATTTATTGGATGAGGTAAATGCGTTAAACGAATGGCCTGTTGCCTTAACGGGGCGCTTTGAGGAACGCTTTTTAGAAGTTCCTGCTGAAGCCTTAATTTCATCAATGAAGGCTAATCAGAAGTATTTCCACTTGACGAATAAAGAAGGTAAGTTACTACCATACTTTATCACTGTCTCTAATATCGAATCTTCAGATCCATCTCAGATTATTTCAGGTAATGAAAAAGTCATTCGTCCACGTCTTGCTGACGCGGCATTCTTTTTCAATCAAGACCGTCAATCTACTCTCATTAGCCGTACAGATAAGCTTAAGTCCATTGTCTTTCAACATGACCTTGGCACTGTTTTTCAAAAGTCGGAACGCATTCAATCTTTAGCGTCACACATTGCTGATAAAATAGGTGGCGATTCGAGTTTAGCATCACGTGCCGCATTACTTTCAAAGTGTGATCTCAGCACCAATATGGTTTTTGAGTTTACCGAACTTCAAGGACTCATGGGCTACCACTATGCATTACACGACGGTGAAGATCCTGAGGTAGCATTATCCCTTAATGAGCAATACATGCCTCGTTTTGCTGGCGATCAACTTCCCACCACCAAAACAGGTATGGCACTGGCAATTGCTGACCGTATTGACACTATTACAGGTCTATTCGCAATAAACCAACCTCCCACAGGATCAAAAGATCCATTTGCTCTGCGCCGTCAGTCCTTAGGTGTTCTTCGGATCATTATTGAAAACAAACTGGAGTTAGACTTACAAGAACTTATTTCTATTTCAGCATCCAATTATCCTGAACTTCCTGGTACTCACGATGTTGTTGAACGAGTGATTGATTTTATGCTCGATCGTTTCCGTGCTTGGTATGAAGAAAAATCGATTCCTGTTTCTATTTTCCTTTCTGTACATGCTGTACGTCCCACACGTCCTCTCGACTTTGATCGGCGCATACAGGCAGTTTCTCAATTTGCGTCTTTACCTGAAGCAGCTGAACTTGCTGCCGCAAATAAGCGGGTAGCAAACATTCTTGCTAAACTCGAATCACCCATACCTTCTTATGAGGTTTCACCTGATCTTTTTACACAGCAGGAAGAGATCGATCTTGCTCAAGCGTTGGATCAACTGATTGGTGAAGTCGATCCATTTTTTGAGAATGGTGAATATTCACAAGCACTGCTTAAACTTGCTACTCTCAACCAAGCAATTAACAGCTTCTTTGACTCGGTAATGGTTAACACGGATGACCAGGCCGTACGTCTAAACCGCTTAACGTTATTAGCAAATTTACGTAAACTTTTCTTACAGACTGCTGACATATCCCTACTGTAATTTAGCCTTTATTCAAAAACCCGCTCATGCGGGTTTTTTTGTTTCACGTGAAACATATCAACCATTTCAGCTTAACTCCATGAAGCGTGTTTCACGTGAAACAAACCAAGTTAATTAGAAATGAATAGAATAATGAAGGAAGTGAGAGTAAATCGAAGATACGTAATCTTACATTTAGCGAAGTATGAAAAGATCTAGAATTAATATAAATGTAAGGAGGTAATGACGAGATGCAACTAAACAAAAGAAGGGAAGAGATAAGGGCGAGTACCGCCCTTATCAATTAACGGAGATTACACATCAAGATTAGAAACGTTTAACGCATTGGATTCAATGAAAGCTCGACGAGGTTCAACATCATCGCCCATCAGGGTAGAAAATAATTTATCAGCGCCGATAGCGTCATCGATCGTAACCTGCAACATACGACGAGCGTCTGGGTCCATAGTGGTTTCCCATAGCTGGTCAGGGTTCATTTCCCCAAGACCTTTATAACGTTGAACATTATTGCCGCGTCTAGACAGGTCTAATAACCACTGAATACCATCACCTAAATTGCGTAAAGAATATTGACGCTCGCCACGTTGAAGGTATGCAGTTTCTTCGAGAAGCTCCTGGAGTTCAGCCCCCAGTTCAGCAATTGACTGGTAATCCTTAGAGCGGAAAAATTCCTGATCAAAGCGGTAAGGCACATCGATTCCATGCTGAGTGAAAACGATTTCTGGAACATACTGACTGTGTTCACGGTCTTCAACAACGCGGCAACTGTACCAAGCAGAAGAGGAACTAACATAGTCCGCCAAATACACGGAAAGCTTCTCAACCCACTCGTCAACGGATGCTTTATTATACAGATCCTCGACACTGAGCTTGGGAAGATACATGAGCTGACGAAGAACAGAAGCTGGATAGACTCGACTAATACGATCAATCAAATTTTCAACATGTCGATAACGCCCAATTAACTTTTCCAATGCTTCACCAGAAATAGGGGGTGCGTCAGATGATGGGAAAAGCTGTGTTCCATCTAAAGCACCCTGAAGCAGGTACTGCTCTAAAGCGGGTTCATCTTTTAAATACTGCTCTTGTTTACCTTTACGTACTTTGTACAAAGGGGGTTGTGCAATAAAAACATGACCCCGCTCAATAAGTTCAGGCATTTGACGATAAAAGAAAGTCAGTAGAAGGGTACGGATATGTGACCCATCCACATCAGCATCGGTCATAATGATGATTGAATGATAACGCAGTTTATCCGCATTAAATTCATCACGGCCTATCCCGCAACCTAACGCAGTGATTAAGGTTCCAACTTCAGCAGAAGTCAGCATTTTATCAAAGCGCGCTTTTTCAACATTAAGGATCTTACCCTTGAGCGGCAAAATTGCTTGTGTTCGACGATCGCGACCTTGTTTAGCGGAACCACCTGCCGAATCTCCCTCCACAAGGTATATTTCAGATAGAGCGGGGTCTTTTTCTTGGCAGTCTGCAAGTTTACCTGGAAGACCGGCCACATCGAGAGCACCCTTACGACGGGTCATTTCGCGTGCTTTACGAGCAGCTTCACGAGCACGAGCGGCATCGATCATTTTAGAAACAATAGCTTTAGCATCCTGCGGATTTTCTAAAAGGTAATCCGATAAAAACTGCGCCATCAATTGTTCAACCGCAGTTTTTACCTCGGATGAAACTAACTTATCTTTCGTTTGTGACGAAAACTTAGGATCAGGAACCTTAACAGAGATGATCGCATTTAAGCCTTCACGGCTGTCATCACCTGTAGTTGAAACTTTACCATTTTTATTTAATTGCTCAGCTTCAATGTAGTTATTAAGGCAACGCGTTAAAGATGCACGAAAGCCAGATAAATGAGTACCGCCGTCTCGTTGTGGAATGTTATTAGCAAAACAATGAATACTCTCTTGAAAGCTATCATTCCACTGCATAGCTATTTCCACTCCAACACCGTTTTCATGCATGGCATTGAAGTGGAAAATACTATTGACCGTTGATTTACTTTGATTGAGGTAAGATACAAAAGACGCTAAACCACCCTCATACTCAAAGATCTCTTCACGTCCAGCTCGCTCATCCTTTAAGCGTATGCGAACACCCGAATTGAGAAATGAGAGTTCACGTAGCCGTTTAGCCAATAGATCAAATTGGAAATTAATGTTGGTAAAAGTTTCTTCTGAAGGCTTAAAACGCACTATCGTTCCTGTAGAGGTTGTTTCGCCAACAACCTTTAAAGGAGAGTGGGGTACACCATGATGATAGATCTGCTCATGTACTTTTCCATCGCGGCGAATCGTTAAGGTCAACTCACTTGACAAGGCGTTAACAACAGAAACACCTACACCGTGTAAGCCACCGGAAACCTTATACGTATTATCATCAAACTTACCACCCGCATGAAGTACAGTCATGATAACTTCGGCAGCCGACACACCTTCTTCTTCGTGAATGTCGGTCGGAATACCTCGACCATTATCAGACACGGTAACGCTTTCATCAGGGTGAATAATGACTGCTACTTCTGAACAATAACCCGCTAACGCTTCATCAATACCATTATCTACAAGTTCAAACACCATATGGTGCAGGCCACTTCCATCATCCGTATCACCGATGT